>CAYPZY010000285.1:0-4423 GCA_964415155.1 uncultured Bdellovibrionales bacterium | reverse complement strand
TTAGTTGTTTCGGCTGAAACTGAATACGCTTTGGAACAGGAACTTAATGAAGAATATAATCACCCGCGAAAAGGTCAAGCTCATTATCTTATGTCGTCACTTGCGGAGAATATATCTCCGTTTATTGATTCACTGGGTGAAGTAGTAAAGGACTTAAAATGATTCGAAAATCTTTTGCCAAACTTTTGCAGACGATCCCCGAATTAACCGAGGTTGTGGTAACTGATCCAGGCTTTGTTATCTCCGGTCATTCCAAACCATTCGCAACGATTGGGTGGGTGAATCAGACAGGGGCTAACTGGAAACTCGGTGATGATTACCGTCAAAATGATGTAACGGTTTCGATTGGGCTTTATTGCCGATCACTTGACGAACAAATGACATTAAAAAACAAACTCCAAATGGTTTTAGAAAACTCGACTGGCATACTTGAAAATATGGGATCGCCTGTATCTGGCCTTGAATTGTATGGTCTCAACGATGTGTTAAGCACTTCTGATAATTTGAATTACACAGCAAATCAAGAATTTGACGTGACTTTTGTTCCAAACGTTTATAAAAACGGAGTGCTTGAAAATCCCTTGAATTACACGGTCGACTATGCGAATGGGGTTATTACTTACCTTGCTCCAAACTTGCCGACTGATACTATCAGAGCGGATTTTAAATGTGGTATTATCGAGTACAATATACTGGGTATTGTTGATGCGCCTTTGAAAGGTGTTGAAGACAAAACCCATTTTTATAATACCTTTTTTACGGTTATGAGCTTCATATATGTGAAGCGAAAAAACCAAAGGTATTATTAGAATCCAGAATCAATTTAGTTTTTGAGGGTAATTAAATGACTCAAGTTTCACGCGATTCTGGACGCAATGGGCAAGTGTATGCACAAACTGGACAAACAACGGTCGGTTATAGCGGGAGTTCTACTACTGCAATCACTGGCGGAGTTTCAACCACTGTAACACTGGCTAACGGGCAAGGGCTTAGCGCAATCTCTCGCAACATCACTAACGCAATGTTTATCACTGTTACCGATGGCGTGAATAAAGAACGCCATGCGGTTAGCTCTTATGCTGCTGGGGTTGTAACGATTGCCGCTGCATTTACACATAGCTTCGCAATCGGTTCGACAATTCTTGTGGGAGAATCTTTAACTCTGAATACCTCGAATGTGTTTCAAGATGGTATCAATTATGCGCCATATTCTTTGGCCTCTGCTGCTAATCAGTTGGTGGTAGACAATCCGTACTCTGATTATCAATACGTTGCTGCTGATGGATTGCCTCATGGAGCTACGATTCAATTCATTCAAGGACAGCTCGCGATTGTGCCACCTCTGCAAGCTGGTGACACGATTGATTTAGCCTACGACTACGCACAATTAACCGCGATTGGCGATATGCAGGAATGGAAAATCTCTAGCGCAACTGACGACGTGGAGACGACCGCTTTCGGTGAAGGTTTCCGATCTTTTGTGCCGACTTTCCGAAGCTGGACTGGCTCGGCTAAAGAAGTGCAGCGCACCGTTTATTGGTGGGATGCTTACGTTAACAACACCACGACTTATGTGAAGTTTGTTCGAAACTCTGCTTTCCAAGGTAAATACTGGACTGGGCGCGCAATCTTGTCTTATGACTTGAATGTCAACTTTAACGCTGCGATCATTGGCGATATTAAATTCAAAGGAGTGGGACCGTTAGTTAACACTGATCTATAAAAAAAGGGGGCGTAGAATTGAGAATCGAAACAAATAAACGTGATCTAGCGGCATTTTATATGTGTAAGATGCCGTTAGTTGAATACTTGGCAGACGACGAATTAAAAGAGGTGACCTTCGTTTTTGAAGGGGACAAAGACCTCGAGACTAAATACTACTCGAATCATTTTGACACAATGGTTTTTGCTCAGGATTACTCAAACGCTGTACGGCATCTAAATCAAATCGTATGGAAGGTTCGAAATGAAAGGACTTGGGACGGCAAATGGAAACGATAAAACCTGTTACTGCTGAAGACATTTTAAATTTTAACGATCAAAAGACGGTTGAGATAACCGTTCCCGCTTGGGGCAACTTGAGAATAAAACTCAAGAGCTTATCGGCTTTGGATCGAGAGGAAGTTATTAAGGCATCCAAAAAACAAGATGGGGAACTTGATACGGCTATTTTTAATGCCATGCTGATTATCAAGTGTTGTGTTGAGCCGAAATTCAACGTGCAACAGTGCCAAGCTTTGGCGCAAAAGAATTCTGGGGTGCTATCTGAAATCGCCGTTGAGATCAACAAACTCTCAGAGGTTGAGCCACTTAAGGTTTTAAAAAAAAATTAAAGTCTGATATATCGCGTCTGAATTTTTTAAGGCTTTGCAAAGACTACAAACGCTTCCCGTGTGAAATGGGGCATGTGCCTGCCCGCGAAATCGACGAAATGCTTGCGGTTTATGATATTGACTACGAGGAAATGAAAGACGAACAGGAATTAAACTCTATCTAATCCGTGTTTGATTTCGTGTTAGATTAGGACATGGCCGAAGTAGGTATTGCACAGATCTTAATGCAAATCGTGGACAAGTACTCTGCGCCTATTAAAGAGGTGCAGGAAGGACTTGACAAGATCAAGGGTAAAAACAAAGAAGTTGAAGAATCCTCTAAGGGTTTGGGTGAGGCTTTTGAGAAAATGAAAGCGGCCTTTGGTGGGGCTTTGATTGTTACCGAAGTTGGTCGGATGGTTAACGCGTTTGCCGAAGCTGATGAAAAATTCCGAAACGTTGGAAACACGGCAGGGCTAACGGGAGAAAAGCTCAACGCGATGACTAAACAGGTCGCAGAGTTTGCCGATGACATGGGGACTAAAACCCGATTCACGGGGGAACAGGTTGCTGGGGCAATTCAGACTCTTATGGCGCGCACTGGTATTTCGTTTGCTGAGGCGAAGAAGCAGGCGGTAGGGTTTTTATACACAACCGAAGTTGATGGTAAGCCCGCGAAACAAATTCTTGGTGAAATTGCGGAAGCTACGGCAAAAGGCAAAAACGCAATGGAAGACGCGACTAAGGCGGCATTAAACCAAAACGATGCGCGTACTCAATTACTTAAGGCGACTCATAATCTTGAGCAAATAGAACAAAAGCTCGGTGAGGTTTTGGCAAAGGTTGTATTGCCTGTCATGACGGTTTTAGGACAGGTCGCACTTAAATTAGTCGCTGCGTTTGATACTATTCCCGGGCCAATTCAAATGATTATTGTTGGTGGTATTGCTTTGGGTGGGGTTATTGCTGCTCTGAATACTGGGCTGGGGGTAATGATTGCTCAATTCGTAATCGCCGCTGCAATGAATCCATTCGCGTGGGTTATGGTCGGGGTGACGGCTGTCGGACTTTTGATTGGGAACTTTGAAAAAGTGAAAGCTATTGCAATGGGATTTATTGATCCTGTGATAAAAGGATTTAATGCTATGCATGATTGGTTATCCAAACACTTGCCGGATGGCCTTAAAAAATTTGCTTCACTGATTATGATGGCATTCTCGCCGCTGATTACTGCGATTAAATTTGTGATGGAGCACGCGGGGAAGCTGGCCAGCTTTTTACATATTGGCGGGGGCAAAGACGCTAAAAAGCCAGATGACAAAGGTGGCAAGGATAATTTCAATTTTGACAATTTGAAAATTGAACAAACGAAGAAAACAAAGGATATATCGGCCGATATTAAAAAGATCGTGGATGATTACAAAAAAGCAATTGAAGGGCATAAAAATATTGAGGCTGATTTTCAAGCTAAAAAACTCGAATCTTTAATTGGCCATAATGCGGCTATGCTTGAATTGACCAAAGCTCATTCAGAGGCGATCGAGAAAATGAATCGTGAATCGTCGCAAAAAATTGGTGAAGCTGTGAAAACTAATGTCGTGGATGCCTTTAATAAAGGCGAAGACTTGTTAACGGTTGGTGCACAAAGTTTTAGTGATGGATTCAAAAACACGATCATCGATCGGGCGTTTAGTCCATTAGAGGAAGCCTCGGCAAACTTTGCCGCTTCCATGCTTAAGAATCTTGGTTCGATTTTTAAATCAATGGGTGGGCCATTGGGCGGATTCGCTGGGATGCTTGGTTTTGCTGATGGTGGGGATTTTGTGGCTAATAAGCCTATGCCAATTATGGTTGGTGAAGGGACTCAAGCTGAACGAGTAACGATTACCCCGCTTAGCAAAGGTGCCGGAAGGTCAAACACGAATAATATTTCAATCAATGCCACAATTGCCAATGATGTAGACATTAAAGAATTAGTTAGAAAAATAAGTTACGAACTCGAGCAAAGATCTAAGGTACAGATGTCATGAGTTTAGTTTGGCGTTTAGGCACTTATGTTTTCAGGAATCCACAAACGATATCGGACAAAGTATCTTCGAGGGTGCAGCCTG
>CAYPZY010000284.1:0-4424 GCA_964415155.1 uncultured Bdellovibrionales bacterium | reverse complement strand
ATTTTGCCGCCGCTGCGCTACTTCTGCCCGACTTATTTTTTCGCGGGACTTATCACTTTTGCGCAGGTTTATGGTTGATGGCCTCACACCATCAGGTCGTGGCGTTCCGCTAGAGTCTTCTGGCCTTCGTATTTAAACTCCAGAGGCCGTTGCGTAGGATATCCGTCTCTTCCTTAAAATCTACCGATGAGCCCCGGCGAGTGTCGTCTCTCTTTCGGGCGAGTGACCCGATGCTATTATTTCACGGTCCGCTGTTTGTGATTTACTTGAATTTGTGATCAAGGGTAAATAATTTTCGCCGCCATTTGAAAATTTTTTTGTGGAGTTGGAATAAAAAAATCTCCGATGGAATCGCATTGTCAAAATTAACAAAATGACATGTTTTTGTGGCGACCAAGATCTTATCTTTCAGTACCGAGAAAAATAAAATTTAAAAATCAACTAAGCCAATTCGTTTCAAAGATTTTTCGGTTCAGAAGGAGTTGAGATGTCATACATTTTTTCATTTCTTAGAGTACGAAATTGCAAATTTAAACCGCCAAATACCTTATAATGTCGAATAGATACATTTGAATTTTAAAAATGGCTTGGCCATCAAACACTTCCATAACGAAGCGCCACCATTTTATTCCAATTAATATTTCTAGTGTACGCGGACTTGAAAGCAATCTGCATTGGTACGGTTTCCTTCGTATGTCATCAAATAAACTTCAACCCGATGTTCAGGCCCGTACACTTGACTTGCAAATATTGGCGTAATGGTTTCAAGAAATCTCACATAGGAAGAATTCACGATACAGCCATCTCCCTCTGGAAAACTGAAGTCTCGTGGATTTGCACGGGTTGCCTCCACAAAGACGCCGCCAAGGATATTGTTTTCACATTTTAGAGAGTAAATGCCGGCACCAATACTTGTCGCTAATTTCGAAATATAGTTCATAGTCCGGTCGCATTCCCCTTCGGGGACGTCGACTAAAAACGTTGCCGCGCTCGCCATCGAAGCAAAAAGTAAAAACAAGCCAGTTAAAGTTAGATGTTTCATATATTCTCCTTGTAAGTTTGTTGTTCCTAGATATACAGGGAGATTATATTGAATTCATGTTACCTCTTGTAACTTGATATTCAGTTCGGAATTTCGGGCGATATTTTTCGAGACCACTTTTTTAAATCAGACGTTTTAAATGTCAGAAGGGAGACCGTTTGCGGTTTCCCCTCACGTAAATTTCCCGCTTCGGCCCAGTTTTGGAGTGAATTCGGGATATTAACCATCGTCTTTGCGACAGATCCGTTACTCCGGCATTGGAATTAGATCACAAGTTACCTTTCCCCTCGAACTGATGCTGAGATCTTTCTCTATTCTTATACCGTACTCGCAAAGCATTTGCATTTTACTCGGCAACTCGGGCGAACGAATGATTGCTCTGAAATAAAATGTGCGGCTGCCCGGGTTGTTGGTGGTAACTACAACTTCTTTAGCGGTCAATTTAACTTCCACATCTTTTAAATCTCCCAACATCTGCTGTTCATCTGACGGGGAATTTTTTGTTGTTAGTGTCGACCAAAATTCAGAAACCGCCAAATAGCGGACACTATCCTTTGAGTCTTTCGAGTTTATTTCAGCCGAAAAAGCGGTGGCGCCAACGAGTAATGCCAGTAACACCAAAAGGTTCTTCATATTCAATCCTCTAGAAATTTCACAAACCCACTTTGCCACTAACGGACTTCTAATTCTGCTTGGGTTTTTCGCCTCTGCAAAACTCTGCAATGGCTGCGTCTACGCTTTCCTGATCCCTAAAGTAACCAGTCCATCTCTCAATGCAAGGTACGAGCATTTTTTCCTTGAGAGCTACCCTTTCCTCTGGGTCAAAAATAAGAATTTCAGCTTTAGCGCGGCCAACCCAATTAGCCCCAACCTGAAAAGTATCCTCTGTACTGCAGCCAGTGCGAACCTCATGAGACTTCCACGGATTGCGCAAACTGTTTCGTATATCAACTAACGCTTTTTCACATACAGTAACAAGTTTGTCGGCCTCAAGGGTACCATGTTTGGTGCCGACCCCTCGGTTTTCAGCTGCTACTTCAATGAAAAGTTTGCCTCTGTAAGCATCGTATGAAATTTTCGCTATCGGTTCTGCATGCCCTAAGATTGGCAAACTTAAACAAAAAAGGGCAACTAGGGCCAAATTTTTCATAAATACTCCCAATAAATAGACATACGAGGCAGATTAATTATGGAAGTCATTTTATGCGAAAATCATTCCAATTTTATCCCGTCCTACTTATTGGGTTTGGTGCGATTAGGAATAGATTAGCTTTTGGATACCTGTCTAATATGCTTTTATGCATTTTTAGACTGTTAAATCAGTATAGCAGAGGTTTCCGCTCACTCACTCGATCGAAGCGACTGACCCTTAATGCCTTCCATCGTTTTTTCCACTTGCGTTTTGGACCACCAATATTCCAATCCCGGATTTTTTTTGCAATAATCACTCATGCTTTTAAGTTCTGCATTGATGGTGATCACGGCTTTCTTGTACGCCTCTTCATCAGCACCATAACTCTTTCTAAGATCTGATAAAATCTCATGACCGTCTTTGAACCCCCGTGAACCAAAATCCTTGCCGTTGTAATGAATTACCGACTTATCTCCAAGATCTCCTCTTGCGGCAATTGAAAAGTCACCACCTCTGCCACAATAAACCACAGACGATCCCCACAAAACTTTGACAATCTTCCACGTTGCATCCAAAAGCGCCGTGCCCGCAATTACTCCGAGTGCAATCATTATCGCTGATAATCCCCCGTCGGCATGCGCCTCAGGAAAAACCCCAAATCTCGCACTTTTTCCATCAGACTTAACAAACTTCTCAAGCGAGGTTATTAACGGCAACAAATTCACGGGCGCCTCAACATTAAACTCGCGACCATTGATCAAATAGGTAAATAACTTGCCGGTCGCTTCTAGGGAAATTTTTTTGCCTTCACCGACTAACTCAATTCCGTTTTTGGTAGATAAGATTTTGGGAACAGGAAGACCTTTTGCAGACTTTTGAACCTTATCAAAATCCGGTCGCCAATGTAAAGGTGACTTATTTAACATGTCGGAGAGATCTTTGTACTTCGCTCCTTCTACGACAAATTTTTGCAAGCTGTCTTTTTGCATCGAGAGAATTGCGGGTTCACCAGCGAAGACACCCAATGGTAAAAGCAGCAAAGCTAAAAGAAATCGCATGAAGCCCCCCTAATATATTATTTTAAAATTAGGTAGGAAAAAGAAATATGAAAAGCACATTTTGAAGAAATAAACTAGACGAAGATCGCGGGAAAAATAGTTCCTACCGATCAAATCCAAAGCTTAAGGGCAACAGTAGAGTGCCAAGCTCAATCTAGAATTTGCCAATTAAATTTTGCGATCGGTGTTGGAATAAAATTAGCAATGTAGTTGGATTGTTTCACAGAAAGTAGTTTAATGAGTATCCATTCAAAAATAGTGACAATTTTAGGTTTGTTGGTAGTCGTAAATTGCAGCAGGGCTTTAGCGGAGATAACTTATCTTGCGATGGACGATTTTGAAAGAGAAGTATTCAATCAATGCTTGAAGTCAGTGAAGTCAAAAGTGAAGCAAATTCAGGGAGGTAAGATCCAGTGGGTAGTAGACTATGACGACCTAAAACAGAATCTTGAGTGCCTAAAAGAACGTTCAGATTTTAAAATTGCAAGCCTAGGAATTAGCGAAGATTCTATTGATGAGAAACACGGAGCTGCCTTGGCTGATCAATATTGCCAGAACCGCAAAAATGTCGAAGGTTTGGCTTTGGCGATTGGAGAAGACGATATTTTCAGTAAAACTAAAAGAACCCATGAGTATTTCTTCATTGATGTACCCCGAAGAGAGCTCCAAGATCGAGAACAATTCGACAACTACGTTACGGAAATAAAAACTAAATATGGCAGCTCGAAGGACGAATTCATCGAAACATGGAAAAAACAGATTTCTGCCTGCACTCCACACGTAGCGGACATGAAAAAACTAAAGCAAAAGGCATTTGATAAAATCCAATGTAATTTCGCAAAAACTCTTGACGACTCTAGGAAATCTGCTGAGGAAGAAATTATGAAAAATACTTATGCGGAACTTTCTGAACCAGGCGAAAAATCTGTGACGTATAAAGCGGCGACACTATTGTATGACTTGATTGATTCTGTGGAATCGAGTGTTTCTAATATTAGAAGAGGCGACCCCTCTATCATTAAAGCTAATTGTGTTACTTTCGCACAAGTAGCTGCAAGTGAAACAATTTTAAAAATGTTCGGCCAAAAAATCTCGGCGCTCTCAAGAAACGGCGAGTCGGAGAAAGATCTTAAACAAGTCAAAGAGGATCTTGGGAACTTTATTCTTGAGATGACCAATAAAAAATTAATTG
>CAYPZY010000283.1:0-4463 GCA_964415155.1 uncultured Bdellovibrionales bacterium | reverse complement strand
CCTAGCCATCGAAAAAGATAAAATCATCAACGAGATCACAGTCAGCCAAGATTTAGAATGGAAAAACAATGACGATAGCCGCTTCTATCATCATCAGTGGCCTGCCAACCTCACGTTGCGGTGGAAGGGAAGTGCCGACTCTATTTGGCATATGATGCCAAATAAAGAAAGTCAGTTTTACAATGTATCAGCTGACCAAGACTACCTCAATCTATCGCTGACTCCCGGAACACATTTATTTAGATTGCGAAACAAAGATAAAATTTCACGAACACTTTCCGTTCATCTGTGGCAAGCGCCAATTCTACATTTGTTGTCACCTCTACCGAGAGACCGAACAACTTTTGGCTCTCCAATTTCGTTTGCGTGGTCAGCTCCCAAAGGCGTAACGGGGTACCGTTTTCAGATAAGTCATCGAGCGGATTTTTCGCAGTTAACTGACGAAAAAAAATTTGATTCACCCTCGGCGAAAATTGCGCTTCCCGAAGAGGGGGAGTACTTTTGGCGAATAATCGGAATTGATGAAAAGGGCTTTTTTATCCCTCCCAACTATGACCACCAACTTTTTAACTATAGTGAACTGCTCGATGCCCCTGTAATTAAAGCTCCACGCTATCCGGCAGAGGAAACCAGACCATTACCAGATGGAGCTAAACTTGATTTTTTAAAGAGGATTCTTAATTTAATTCTACCCGCAGCCGAGGCGCAAGAAAAGAAGGGTTATGACGTTCTTTTTGAATGGGAACCAGTTAAGGGTGCCGAGCGTTACCTTATTGAGATTGACCTGCAGGGAAATTTTCGTAGCCCTATGGTGATGGTAAAATCGGAAATGCCCAGGTTTCTCTGGACCGATGTAGCGCTGGGAAAATATTTTTGGCGAGTAGCTGCCGAGCGGGGACAAACGATGGGTAAGTTCACAAAGCCAAATCTCATCGATCTAAACAAAGTACTCAATGACTCTAAAACTGGAGCTGCTCAGGGAATTACTTTGACTAAAACTCCCGTCCCACCAAGTGATGCAGAACTTTTAGAAAAAATAAAAAAGGTGGAACCCACTACGGAAAAATCGGTTGCGGCTAAGTCAACTAGAGTTAATTCGCAAACGGTTGAAAAGGCATTTGTTGGTCCACCCAAACCGGTAGTCAAAGATAAAGTTGATTTTAAACCACTACCGGTAAAAGTGGCGGCAAGCGCGCCTGAAGCCCCAACCACACCCCCACAAGTCGAAAAACCAAAGGACGAAGGGGCACCGATAGAAAAGCCAAAAGAAACAGCCATTGTTTTAGCGAAGCCAGATAAAGAGACGCCACCAATCGAAAAGAGAATTTGGTACAAGACAAATCTCTATTTTGGATTTTCCTATGAAATTAAAAAACTTACTGGCGATCAGGATGTTGCAAGTCAATTTTCCGGATTGTCGGCGCTGCAAGTGGGTCTTGAACTAGAAACCGAAACCGTGCAGTTCACATCATTGACGACAAAAAATAGTTGGAAACCAAAGTCAGCGTCGTCGCTTCCCTTTCAGGGGGATCTTGAAGAGCTGTCGACACGCAATGCCCTTTTGTTCAATTGGAAGCAAAGTCAGTGGCGTTGGGGTGTATCTTTCGCCTATCTGCCAACAGTCCTGCGCTCAACTGTCGATGCCATCACCATAGAAAATGATCCCTTGTTTGGAATCGCTCTGCAACGACGACTTGTCTGGGATAACTTTACTGCGCAGCATTTTTTGTCGCTCGCCTTTGCAAGTGGCGCCGTTGATTTTTACAGTGGAAATCATTGGCAGTATCAAATTAACGAATACTTCCGCATTGGTGCCCAAGGTAATATTTTTATCCAATCGTCAGGAAGTAATGGCGGTCAAGTCGGCTTAACGATGGGTTTAAGTTGGTAGTTTTTGCTGGTGCGGCTTCAGCCAAAAATGGATTCCCAAAAGTAAAGAAAATAGAAATAGAAATTCCCAAGGACTACCAAAACGTCCACAGGCTGAGACAAAATCAAAACTTGTTGTGTTGGTGACGGTATAGTCCAAAGAAATTGCCGTTACTTGTTTGGGCGTGGTTGTACTTGTGTTGTTGATTGAGACTTTTACTTTAACATAGCGTTTGCCGCTCACCAGACTTAGATTCCCCGTCGAACTGATCCAACCGGAGTTGTCATTCACAAAGTTGTCATCACTAGCACTGATTTCGGCAGTCGCCGTACCTGTGCCACTTTCCTGCAACGTGAGTGAATTAATTTGAGGTTTCGTGTTACTTAGATCAAATGATTTAGTGATAAATGTAAAAGCGCCAGTGTTATAACGAACCCTCCCGTAGTCATTCATGTAAGTGCCGGGATATTCTGTTTGTGAACACGTCCCGCACAGTGGCGCGGCCGTATCAGTATCGGCGACCCACGATCTACCGTAGCTACCGGTTCCGCCATCGCGACCGTTGGCGCCTGTGCCGCCAGTTCCCTGCGAAGCAAAAATTCCAAAGTCAGTTGAAGGTAACGTCGCTGCGGTATCGTCAACCTGATTTGCAGCTGCGATCCAAATCGTACCGCCGCCGCCGCCGCCGCCACCACCGCCGAGGCCAGTGCCACCTGGCCAAACTGTATCGTTGCCAGCAGTTGCGCCAGTACCACCACTCGCATTGATGTAACTTCCGTGATGAGTGAGCGTAACGTTGCGAGCAGCATGAATGATCACAACGCCACCTCCACCGCCGCCACCACCACCGGTGGCTTCTTTATTATCAAGAGGGGAGTCGATGTAAGAGCCACCGCCACCGCCACCGCCGCCGCCAAAAAGTGAGGATTGAAAAGAAGGATCAGTATTATATACGGTACCAGCCGGTGCTTGCGAACCAGTGGCATTGCCGCCGCTGGTTTCGCCGCTACCAACACTTTGATTGTAATAGCCGCCACCGCCACCACCGCCGCCACCGCCATTGGCGCTGTTAGCAGTATCACCCGCACCACCGCCACTATTTACTGCGGAACTTGCGGTCCCGGCAGTCCCGGCACCGCCACCAAAATTTCTTCCGCCGTTGCCGCCACGACCACCACCGCAACGACCCGAGCCTCCCGAAGGTGCGCTGACCGTTGAGGATCCGTTGTCTTGCACGACAGCGCTGCCCGAAGCGCCGCTACAATCGATAGTGGCATCATCGATAATTACATCTGAAAGTGAGCGAATAATAAGAGGTCGCGAACCTGTAGGGCGAATAATCCAGCCATCATCTAAATGAAAGGTCGTTACATTTAACTCCTGTTTCACATCAGTGTTAATGGCGATGACATTGCCAGTGACTGTTCCAAACTGACTATAAGTGGTCGTGTTGAAGGGGCCGTCACTGCCGTCTCCTACATCTATATTAATGTCACTTCCGGGAGTACCGCTCCCATCAACCCAGCCTGTAATCTTAAGCGTGGGATGGAGGGTACCAAGCGCTGAATTCCAGACACCCGTTGTATTGGGCAGGTCGACATAAGTAAGATTGCTAAGCGACACATTGAGAGTGGCGCCATTAAGCAGTATAGGCGCGCAACTGATTGTTGCGATTGTAAAAAGGCGTTTAACCAGTTTTCTTTTTATCATCGCCAGTGCTCGCCGGTGGTGCGCCTAAAACTTCGAAAATTTTATTTTTGAAAACTTCGCCGCGAAAAGGTTTAATGAGGTAGGCATCGACTTTCCATTTTGCTGCTCGTGAAATCTTTGAACGTTCCATGGAGTTTTGGCTAGTCACCATAACAAATTTTAGATCTGTACGCTCAGGGTTTTTGCGTACGGCCTGCAAAATAGATAAACCGTCACCACCAGGCATTTCCCAATCCGAAATAATTAAATCTAGTTTTTGTTTTGCATCTTGAATGATCGGCATCGCCGTTGTTGCATTTCGCGCCGAAATGATTCGCGTAAAACCAAAAAGTTTTAAATAGTCGATAAGAATGTCTCTTACCATCGCATCGTCGTCGATGACGAGAACAACTAGATTGCTGATGTCAATTGGCTGACTCATAAATTCCTCTACGGAGTTCCTTCCTCGCCCGAGCCGTTTACCGGGATTCTAATCACAAACTCTGCGCCTTTATGAGGGTTGTTTTGTACTTTGAGACTTCCACCGTGCTCCACTTCAACTATTTCCCTGCAGATGGCTAAGCCCAAGCCAGTTCCTTTGCTTCCTTTGGTCGTGAAAAATGGTTCCATGATTTTTCCAATGATATCCTTTGGAATTCCTGGGCCATAATCTCTGACAATAATTTCTACCCATTTATCTGAACCTGAAACCGAAAGATCAATTTGGCCGCCAGTGCCCATGGCATGAATGGCATTTATGATTAGGTTGACGTAAACTTGGATTAAGCTAGAATTGCAGCCGTAAATCTCTATCTTATCATTTTTAATGCGACAAACCTTTGTCTTTGTCATTTTCAGTTGGTGCTCCATGAGTTGAAGAGCATTTTCCAAAGGTTCTGTTGCG
>CAYPZY010000282.1:0-4530 GCA_964415155.1 uncultured Bdellovibrionales bacterium | reverse complement strand
TGACCGAAATCTGGCGACAAGACTATTTAAAAAAATCCAGTTACAGAGAGCCGAGCAGATTATTTTAGAAGAACAAAGCCACGGAACGTCTCCTGCTTGTGAGAGTTCACCACCAGTATTGCATGTACATTCTGTCATCGAAAGGCGTCTTAACGACTGTCTGATCAAGCTCGTCGAGACAGGCAAGATCGACATCAACAAAGAGAACCTTCTGCATGCAGCCGCTAAACAAAATGACGTCGCCATCATTAAATATTTATTAGGCAAGGGTGCTGACGTTAATGGCCGCGACGAGCAAGGTTACCTACCTCTCTTCTACGTCTTCGACGGCGGATTTCGCGCTTTAGGGATTGGCGAACATGGTTTCGTCGGGGCCAATGGCAATCGTGATGAAGCCGTACGTCTGCTCTTAAGTAGTGGCGCTAAAATAGAAAACGATTTACTCACAAAAATGGCAATAGGCTTGGCTGATGCCGCGACATTGGATTTAGCTCTCAAACAAAAGCCAGATATGAGTAACTTCAAAGAAGTACTTCTATTTTTCGCAAACGACTACCGAGAGCGCTGGGGAGATCACAAACTAGAACTTCTTAGCAAATTCTTTTCGCTACTAAGCCCAGAGCAGAAAAGAGAAACCAACGACTATTGGCTCACGAGGTCTTGGGTTATCGAATACATGGACCAAGATGGGTTAGCCACACTTTTAAAAAACGGATACACGTTCAGCGATGCTGATATTTCTGCGGCCGAAGAGCATATCAGTAAATTAGAAAAAGATTTATCGACACGGAATTCGTACCAGTACAAACTTTCGAAATTAGATAAAATCACAAACCTACAAAACTCGATAAAATTCCTTCGTCAAATCACTAAGAAATAAATCGCTAGCCCGGTGACTTTGTCCAAAACGGTCACCGCGCTTTCCTCCACAACATCCAAAACTTAACGCACCCGCGCTACAAAAAGGTACCTGGTACTTTTAATTACGCATATTATCGGTCTGCAGAGGGATACCGAAGTCTTGGGATTTGACGAACTTCATGCATTCTTGGAGGGCGTCGATGCTCTTTGAGGTGACGCGGATTTTTTGGTCGTTGAGTTGGGCCTGCACTTTGATTTTGGAGTCGCGGATAGCTTTCATGATTTTGGATGAAGAGTCTTTGTCGATTCCCTGTTTGAATTTCACCGTTATCTTATGTAACTGGCCGCCCATAGGAATGGGTTTACTAAAATCCAACGCCTTGATATCGATCCCGCGGCGATGCATTTTGGTTTGGAGGATGTCTTTCATCGCGTTCATTTTGTATTCGTCATCAGCGATAATTTGTATTTCTTTCTTATCATACTCATACGCTGCTTTACTGCCCTTGAAATCGTAACGCTGCTCGATTTCCTTCTTGGCCTGGTTATAAGCGTTTTCAACCTCTTGCATGTTAAGTTCCGATATAAAATCAAATGAAGGCATTACAATCTCCTTGTCGACCCATAAGCCATGTATTAAAAACTCCGAGTGTCTGTCAATCAAGAAACCATACTCCAAATCGTCAAAGATTTCTACGATCTCGTTTTTGCCGACGTTATGATCGGTTATATGTTTGAAGGTAAGGACAAACAGAATCTCATACAAAGGGAATTTGAACTGACTTCAGTTTTTTTTGAGTTACCCGGCAAGTATCAAGGCCGCAGCCTTTTAGAAGCACATAGGTTGTTGCGTATTCAAGGCGGTCAATTTGATCGCCGCATGGTTTTACTGAGAAAGGCCATGGAAAAAAATAATTTAGCGTCAGATATTATGGAAAAGTGGCTCGAACACAATGAAATGGCGAGAATGATTGTCACCGCAGATAAAAAAGGACAATGCACACCATGATTACTTGGGTGATAAAAAAGGGTAATGACCATCGGTTGCGCGCGGGGCACCCATGGGTATTTTCCAATGAACTCTCCGCAAGCCCCAAGGGTTTACCTTCTGGATCGCCGATCAAGATGATCGACCAGCGCGGTGAATTTCTGGCCTGGGGATATGGGAATCCACAGTCGCTAATTTCATTTCGTGCAGTTTCCTTTGATCCTAACGAAACTGAATTCTTAAGTGAAGAGCGTATTGCCAATAAAATTCTGAATGCCTGGAGTATGCGCGCTCAAATGGGTCACAAAGCGTCTTTTCGCCTGGTTTATTCTGAGGCTGATTACTTACCCGGTCTTGTGATTGATTATTACCAGACTGTGAACACACAAATATTTTCCTGTCAGATTCTCACGGCAGGCATGCAAAACGCTCTCAAAAATCTTGCAGCGATCTTAGAGAATGTCACAAAACAAGCGGAGCAAAGTGGATTATCTCGTTTTGGCTGGTCGCAAACCGCCGTCATTTTGCGTAATGACGTCAACATTCGTAAACTTGAAGGCCTGGATGTTGAAGCAGGAAAAATTCTCAAGGACGTTCCCGGGCAAAATTGGGCAGCCGCTCCGGTGGAAATTCAATCACAGTATGATGATCAAAAAATTGTCCTTCAGACAAACTTTCTTGAGGGTCAAAAGACCGGTCTTTTCTTAGATCAATCGCACAACATCGAAATTCTCATTTCTCTACTTAAACGTTCCAAGCTGCAAAAACTTCGCATTCTCGATCTTTGCTGCTATGTGGGACAGTGGTCATGTCAGCTCGCCCATTTTGCCAAGCAAACGGGAATAGAGGTTGAAGTAACCGCCCTGGACGCTTCACAAGACGCCTTGGATGCCGCCGCCGCAAACCTAGCTCCCTTGGGTGTTGCCAGCAAATTGATTAAAGGGGATGTGCTAGAAGATACAAAACAACTTCCTTCCCGATCATTCGAAGTCATCATTTCAGACCCACCAGCGTTTATTAAAAACAAACGCGAGATCCCGCAAGGAAAACACGGTTATCTTAAACTCAACACTGAAGCCTTCAGACTGGCAGCAAAAAACTCATTCGTTGCTTCGTGTTCATGTTCGGGACTTTTAAGTGAAGAAGAGTTTTCGCAGACGCTTGCTAAATCACTACGTCGGTCAGAGAGGCAGGGCGCGCTGATCCTACGTGGAGGTCATGCTTCAGATCATCCTGTGTTGGCACAATTTCCTGAAGGCCATTATCTAAAAATGTTTGTGCATTGGCTGCGATAACTTCACCAGTTTGTTTAGTAATTGTGGGAATCCTCTTCCATAACTCAAAAAATAAATCCGCTTTGAATTTGCTCAATGGCAAGAACCCTTGCGATGTCTTTGCGAGCATCTCGCCGTGACTAAAGAGATGTTTTACCATCGCATCGTGATCAGGATTTCGCATATCGCCTTTGAGATAATTAATAATCCTGGTAGCAATAAACAGTGTGTAGATATCTTCCCGTTTGAAATTTTCTGTTTCGATAGCCATTGCCGTTAGGCGCGAGAGAAAAATATTTTCTTCGCTAAGAGAATGTTTCCTAGCGATGGCAATCGGAGAATTGGGCGTCATATAGAACATCGACGCTCCCATCAATACGGGAAGTCCCGCATTGAAAGCCATTGTTTGCATCATGCTCTCAAGTGTTTCAAAAGGTAAACCTAGGATTTGATAAGACGTCATTTTAAACCCGAGAGAATGGGCCGTTTCCACTATTTCAATATATTTACTAACTGTGTGAGGGCGCTTGGTTGAACTAAGAACCGATTCATCGCTACTGACGAGCGCCAAATTCAACCGCGAAAACCCCGCGTCCTTCATCAATTGCAATAGCTCCCTATTTAAGCTCAAATAGGAAATTCCGTTCATCGCAACCAATTCGAGGTCTCTCTGCGGAAACTCTTTTATTAAGCGCAGACATAACTCCTTCATCTCACGCACATAAAACGTAAGATTGTCGTCTTCAAAATCAATCACTCTAAAACCTTGACGGTAGCGCTGATGAATCTCACTCATGACATTTTCGACACTACGGCGACGGTAATTGCCACCAAACGTTGCGTGAACAGAACAGAAACTACAGCGGTGAGGACAACTCCGCGATGTAATCATGAAGGTCATCGGACGCCCTTCAAAGGAATAATCCTTCAGAGAAAAATCGGAAAGGTCAGGCGCAGCCAAATCTTCGATGGCAAAGTTTTCGCCCCTTGGATTGATTATTAGATGGCCAGCTTTTTTAAAGCCCAAATTACCAATGGTCTCATAGGATTTATTATCGATGAATGCCGTGAGAAGTTCCACTAGGGGTTTTTCGCCCTCACCAATCACGATAAAATCTACATTTTCGTTTTTAAGGACTAGCTCTGGCGTTGCCGACACATGCGAGCCCCCCATGATAACTACGGCGTTTGTCTCTCGTTTTACAATTTCAGCAACTTTAATAGCTTCACGATGGTAAGGCGAAAACAAGCTAGAAATTCCCACGATGTCAGGATTTTCATCGCGAATGCGTTTTGAAATTTCGTTCCACGACATGCCGAAGTGATAATAGTTATGAAAGGATGAAAATGGACTTCGATCACGAACGCGATAAAAGGGCTTTAAATAATTTAATTCGCGCGGAATGG
>CAYPZY010000281.1:0-4544 GCA_964415155.1 uncultured Bdellovibrionales bacterium | reverse complement strand
CGGCCGATGTGTCTCTTACTGAAAAGGCTATCGCCCCCGAACATCTACGAGTCACTCTTGAACAAGGGATTATTTACGTGGAAAATCTTAATCCCGATTCAAAAACACTGGTTAGCGGTAAAATTCTGAATCATAACGTGAGATTCCCCTATAAGGCTGGTGAGATTATTCAAATTGACGGCATGGAAAGAGTTTTGTCGATTGATCTGTTTTCTCGAGAAGTGCCGATTATTCAACGCAAAGAAGAACTCGTAGAAGAAGCTGATTCCTACGCCAGTTCCATTCGCAAAAATGTAAATTCGAAACTTAAAGAAGCTGAGTCACTACAAGTGAGGGCGGAAAAAATTTTGAAGGATGCCAAGACTGAAGCGGAAAACATCCGTGTTTATATGGCCAAACAGCAGGAAGAAAAACTTCGTAATGCCATCGAAGAGGGGCACAAAAGAGCTGACGCCATTGTAAAGGGCGCGGAGTTAAAGGCTAGCGAAGTTTCGGCACAACTCATTTCCAGCGGCAAAAAAGAAGTTGAAGCACTAATCGCAAGAGCCAACATTGAAGCGCAACAAGTCATTGACGAAGGCGTTTCGCAAAAATCTCGAGCTCTAGAGGAACATTGCCAAATTCTTAGGGAGATAGAAAAATGCAGAAAGGCAATTCATGACTTAACAACCGAGCGGCAGCGCCTTCAGATGGCCCATGAACAAGATATCATTAAAAAGACCGACCTCGAAACCGCCACGATAGAGGTTCAAAAGCAATTCGACGAAATTGCTCTTCTCCGCAACAGCCAAAAGTTAGAATTGGAAAAAGTAGAAAGTGAGCTAGCACAAAATCTTATTGAACTACAACGCGCGCAAGAGGCCGAACAGAAAGCAAGAGAAGCGCGCATTATCGAAGACAATACGCTGCAAGATCTTAAAAACCAAAACGACACACTGACCAGTCAATTACAGAATCTCCAGACCGCGTGCACCCAACTCTCTGAGCGACTTACTCAACTTCAGGAAAAGGAACGCCTCATGTTGGCTGAAATTCGTCAGAAGGCCGAACAAGAGTACGAGAAGCAAAAGCGACTGGAACACGCGCGATTGGTAGAACGCCTAGAATGGGAAAGCAATCTTCAAAGAATTTTCCAGCAGCAACAAGCACGTTTTGATCAGGAACGTCGCGAGATCCACATCCAGCAACTATCTGCCGATATTATTCAACAGCTGTCTTCGCTAACAACAACTGATAGCGAAACCTTGACGGCCTTAAAGGACTACGTTCCAAAGGCCGTTTTCAAAGCCGTAAATGATGAACTGGCTTTCCGCCAAGTGGCCATTTCTCAGTTGCGCATGAAGTATCCAAAACTGGGAAAACCAAATCAGTTAAAAAAATGGGCATCGGTTGTTTCGATTTCAGCGTTCATCGGCGCATTTAGTTTTTATATGCTTCTAAGTTGGGTCAACGACGGTTCGCACCGCTCAATCAGCAGTGTTAAAAAGGATACGTCACTCATCGAAAAAATTATCAGTCGAATCGCGAGACGCTAAAGCCAAAACTCACTTGGTATAGTAATAGCAATATCTTTTTCCTTTAAAGAGAATTGCTATTAATGCTTACCTGGGAGTTTTCATGAAACATTTTTTGTTGCTCACTATAACTTTTTCACTTCTAGCCTGTTCTAATTCCGATCCTTCCAAAAAGATTACAGAGGCAGCGGCAAGGGTACCATCACCAGAAAAGACAATTCAAGAGGCGACGGTTTCCAAAACCACCAGTGATGAATTGAAAGCGCTCATCGACGACATGAACAAAGACACGCAAATTCGATTGCTTTCTCCCGGTAAGTCTTTGATGGAAATTCCGCAAGCTGTCCCCGCAACCCTAACATTTGTTTCGTGTTTCAATTCAGCCGACGCCGCCGTTTCTTTTATGGATAATGGCATTAAACTGGTTAAGGGTAGTAGCGCTTTGATTAAGCGAGATTTGTCCTATGTGTTTGGTGACGGCACTACTCCTAAGAAGGCGGAGCCTTTTGCGCTATTCCTTTGTTACGAAGAAAAAGAAACCACCTCGCTCTCGGCACCAAACTTGGATGTAAAGGTTCTTAAAGCGGGAAGTGTCGATACATTTTCGATTGTGACATCCCCATCTAATTACCATCCTAAAATGTCTGCGAATTTTTTAGTAAATTGTGTTGCTACTGCTCGGGAAGCTAAGGCTTCTAAAGGTAAAGGAATTTTTCTTTTGCCTCAATCACAACTGGTCATTGAAGATCATACTCTTGTTAAGTGCGACAAATAAAAAACCCTGGAGAAAGGTCCTCCAGGGCGGGCTAAAGAGAGTAGTAGGTGTCTGTGGGCTCTACTCAAATTGACCTACTTGCGTAGGTTGTAGAATTCGCCCGAAGTATTCGAGCGAATTCCACCCAAACCCTAAAACTTATCCAATTAATTTCAAAGCAGCGACGCCACGTTGGTTAGCTTGCGCTAAAACACCGATCGATGCTTGTTGTAAAATCTGTGATGATGCTAGCTCAGCGGATTCGCGTGCCACGTCCACATCGCGAAGGCGAGAGTTAGCTGCGTTCAAATTTTCATACTGAATATCTAAATTGCTTACTGTTGTTTGCATACGACTTGATACGGCACCGAAGTCAGCGCGGATTTTACCAAGTTTAATCAAGGCATCATCCACTTTCTGTAAGGCATCACGGGCACCGTCTTTATCTTCCATCGAGATACCGTCGTAGCCAAGAGCGCCACCTGTAGCATCAGCGTTGAATTTATATTTTACTCGGTTCTCTTCACCACCAAATGGTCCGACATGGAATTCTAACTCTTCACCTGAACCATCAAGTAGGCGCATGTTACCGAAGCGAGTTGTTTTAGCGATACGCTCAGCTTCTTCCGTTAATTGCATTGACTCTTGGTTTAGGAATCCCCTCTCAACTTCACCGATGTTATCAGAAGCAGCCTGAACTCCTAACTCACGAATACGAATCAAGATGTTGTTGATTTCGTTAAGACCACCATCGCTCACATCAATCAATGACATTGCATTGTAAGCGTTGTTTCTGGCCATACCGATACCACGAATTTGACCTTTCAAGTTTTCTGAAATCGCCAAACCGGCAGCATCGTCAGCTGCGCGCACGATGCGACTACCAGAAGATAATGCAGCAAGCGCGTGATCATTTCTTGTCTGCTGTTTATCGAGTTGGCGTTGCGCGTTTATCGACGCAACGTTTGTTGTAATCCTTAAGCCCATAGTTCTCTCCCACAAAGACACCTGTCCCTAAGTGAAATCTCAACCTCGACTCTGGTCGAGTTTTGAGGGCCATACTGGCCTGGTTAAAAATAAATTCTCACTTTATTGGAGGTATGGACCGAAGAATTGAATAGGTAGTACAATTCTCGAGTCCCTTGGGGGATCCTTTGAGTGACTGCTTAAAGGGTTCCTGCAAGTGGCTCCAATTTCGTTACATGAAACTCATCGACGTAGGTCCAGGAAACTTTAGGCCTTAGGTCTAGTCTAGTTTAGGCGCCGCGCGTCTTGTTGATGAAACTCTTCGCCGATTTTAAAATAAATTTTTTTGAAAATGATTGTGGAATTTAGGTTTGGAAGTTTGCGAGTGTCTCAGTTTTGGAATTGAGGCCGGTCTTCATTAAAGACCAGCCCCATGGTTCGACTAGGAAATTAATCTAGCCGCTTTAGACGGTAATGAATTTGCTTGTGCTAATACGCCAATGCCGAACTCTTGGAGAATTTGCGATTGCGCAAGTTCTGCTGTTTCGTGAGCGACGTCGGCATCAACAATCCTGGAACGAGCCGCTTGCTGATTCTCTACTTGTTGATCTAGGTTGTTAATTGCGAATTGGAATCGACTCTGTAAGGCGCCAAAGCCAGCGCGAATACCGGCAAGCTTTTGAATGGCGCCGTCGAGAGTCTCGAGATTTCCTAAGGCCTCATCCTTGTCGCCAATACTCGTTCCGCGAATATTTAAGTTATCTCCCGATGAGTCAGCGTCCAGAGTCAATTTAATCGTATTGTCAGCACTATTCTCGGCGCCGACGTGGAATTCAAATTGTTGACCTGAACCTTCGAGAAGTTTCGAACTTCCAAATGTTGTCGATTTGGCAATACGGTCAAATTCATCGCCTAAGAGTTTATACTCTTTATCGAGAAAGCCCCGTTCTTCGTCGGAAATACCATCACTTGCTGCCTGCACTGCTAACTCACGCATGCGGATGATGATGTTGTTTTGTTCTGATAGCCCGCCCTCTGCGACTTGAATCAAAGATATACCGTGCTCAGCATTTTGCCGTGCACGTTGAAGTCCCACCACTTTACCTTTGATATTTTCCGCGATCGCAAACCCCGCGGCATCATCGGCAGCAGTAACGATCCTGCGTCCTGATGCTAAGGCCTGCATCGCATGATTAGATCTTTCCTGTGATCTGCCCAACTGACGTTGGACATATAGAGACGTAACGTTCGTACCAATCCGTATAGGCATTGGAGCCTCCCATGTTTTAAGGCCCCCGACCCCGTTAAAA
>CAYPZY010000280.1:0-4556 GCA_964415155.1 uncultured Bdellovibrionales bacterium | reverse complement strand
ACGAGAGGACCGGGATGGACGAACCTCTGGTGTTTCTGTTGTCGCGCCAGCGGCATAGCAGAGTAGCTATGTTCGGAACGGATAACCGCTGAAAGCATCTAAGCGGGAAGCCAACTATAAGATTAATTTTCCCTAGGGGCTTCGGCCCCTCTAAAGACTCCTTGGAGACTACAAGGTTGATAGGCGAAGGGTGTAAGTGCAGCGATGTATTTAGCTTATTCGTACTAATTGGTCGTGAGGCTTATTTTATTTTCGACTTTAGAAATTGACAGCTAAAGATCACCAAGTTTCATCATAGAAACTAAGTTTTAAAATTTTTTTTACAGAATAGAATTGTTGGCGTTTTTAGCAGTGGGGCCACACCTGATCCCTTTCCGAACTCAGAAGTTAAGCCCACTAGCGGCGATGGTAGTGCAGCTGAAAGGCTGTGGGAGAGTAGCACGATGCCAGCTTATATGACCCGCTTACCTAGTAATTATTTATTAGACTAAGCGGGTCTCCTTTTTTCTTCTAACTATTTCATTCAATTTGTCACCACTCTGAAATTTTATTGATCAGTTTGATACCGATTTTTTTTGACATCCAATATACGTAAGGTTGTTTTGGCACTTTTATTGCTTTGGTTATCTCGTCCCAAAAGGAGGGTAACAAATGAAAGCGATAGCAATTTTATTTCTAAGTTTTTTCACGCAAATTTCAGTGGCCGAAGTATTTGAGTTCAATGGTCAAAAGTATTCGTGTTCGAGTATTGACGGTAGTTCAAATGCATCGACCTCCTTTCATCGCAGACCATATCGTTGTGTCCAACGTTGTGCTGTGTATGCTTCGAACGATGCGAATTCGTGTTTTCAAAGTGCTGCTGATTTTTGTGGCTATGGAGCTCGATGTACAAAAGGACCTTGCGAAACTTATGCATCGAACGATCCTAATTACTGTGTATCGCGTGGAGCTGATATTTGCACTTCTGATGAAGAATAAGTTTTATTAGCCATAAGTGAAACTTTTTAGGTATGAGTTTTTTACTTGGAATGGCGATTTGGGCTCATGATTTTTTTCATCTTGGGATTTAAAAATGGAAAGGCCATTCAAATTGTTTTAGCTTCCCTCTGAAATTCTGCGAAGAATTATAAGTTTTTCAATGTTTCCGGGGGGAGAACTATGAGACTAGCTGCTATTATTTTATTTAGTAGTGTTGCTATTAGTTGTTCAAAAAGGGAAGTGCCGTTTAGCCTTGTTGAGGGAAATGTAGCTCTTAGACCTTTGAATAATTCGGAAGCGATTGAAGAGTTTCATGAAATCGTAAACCAGTTCAAAACACTTTATGGACCGTTGCAGTACAAAGAGCGCCGTCTAAAAATTGATATCGACAAGATTGCCGCCGAAATCGAAGCGAGATTGCAAAGTGCGAAATCGGACGCAGAGATATTTGGTTTATATTCGGAGTTTGTAAGTAAGTTTGGTGACGGGCATGTCGGGTTGAGTTTTCCGCTAAATGGCAGTGGCGTGGTTGGCTATAAGGTTCCACTGTTTGTCGTGCCTTTTCAAAATAAAGTCATTGTGGTGGATATTCCTGAAAATTATGAAGGAACTCGTATTGCCGTTGGAGATGAAGTCCTATTGGTTGATGGTAAGCCACCACTGGATTATTTGCCTCTTATAAGAAAATACAAAACATTGGGCTACGAACAGACCGATAAGAACTTAGTATTCAAAATATTCAATCGTGATATTTTTATGCATGATTTATTTCCAAGTAAAAAGACGGTGGAAGTAAAATTTCAAAAAGCCAGTGGCGAAAAATATTCAGAAAATTTGGTGTGGCAGCCTGTAAAATCCGACACTACTAAAATTGAGACAATTAAGAATGAAGTGGGACCAATGTTTGTTGTACCTTTTGTCAGCGAATATAACAACGCGGCGGCAAATTCAAATATGAAAATGGGGAGTCCTATTCCATTTTTCCTGACGTCGCAGGTAGAGGAAAAGTTCAACTTGAAACAGATGATGCCGAGTCCGAAGTTTCAGGCAAAATATAGCTTGGATGGTAAGGAACAATTAAAGATTTACGTGGCTATCTACAAACATAAAGGTAAAAATATTTTGCTCGTTCGAAATTTCACTTATGATCACGACGATTTTTCGAATGAATCCTATTTAAACGGCTATCGGGCGATACTGGATGAGCTTGAATCGCTTGCGGATGTTCTTGTGATAGATCAAACCAGAAATGGTGGCGGTAGTTACTGCGAGAGTTTTTTTAGATTATTTATTAATGAAGAGAAGCCTGCCTTTGTTCAAGCGCTCAAAGCCGATCGTAAATGGATTAGGACTTTACAGTCTTGGTCAGCTAAAATTGCGGAAAGTGATCCAAAAAAAGACAATGAGATGGCGCGGGTTTATAAGGCCATGGCCGATACCGTTGAAGAGGCTTACGACAAAGGTGAAGCTATGACGGCACTTCTTCCAATTATGAACGGAAAAACAAAAGTTGCACCTGACGAAAAATATCACTGGAAAAAGCCTGTGTTAGTGCTGGTTGATGAAATGTCGGGATCGTGTGCTGATGCTTTTCCGATGTTGATGAAAAATAGTGGTGTAGCAAAGATCTTCGGTAAACGTACGATGGGTTTAGGTGGAAGTGTAGAGACTGTTATTACGTTGCCATATTCGCAAAGTGAATTGCGGTTAACGAGAGGGCTATTTACTTCCTATCGCGAAAACCAAAAATATCCTGATAAAGTGATGATTGAAAATAATGGTGTCGTTCCTGATTACCCTTATGATCACACTGTTGAAGATTTTAGAAACGGTTTTGTCAAATATGTTGAGGCTTTTAGTGACAAGGCTGTTCAGCAGATCAAAAATCAAAAATAAAAAGTGCGGGCAAATTCCCACAATTTATTTTTTGTCGAGGCGCTAAGAAGTTCATACTGAATTAATAGCGCCTTTTCTTTACTGTCGATCCAGGCGTCCATCGTAATATCGAGAATATATTTTCCTTTGTCGCCGCCCTCGGCTTTGAGATCGGGCATGCTCTGGAGGAGCCAGGTGCGTGAGAGATGGCTGCTGGTGGTAAAGTGAATTTCTTTAATTTCGTTGTTTTGCGGGAAGCCCTTTAACTTTTTCAGGTAGGTTAGGTCCTTATTCCAAACGACAGTGAGACTTTCGGCAACACTTGAATGTCGTTTCTCTAAAACCAAGTAGGCTGCGAGTGCCAATCCAACGATGATAGTTACAACTTTTAAAATCCGCATCGGCTAATTATACAGTGACAATTTCGGCAAAAAAATGAAATTTTGATATTTTCTAAATATTTGGAATTTATAGGTTTTTTTAAAACCAATTCATTTTTACTTAAAAGCGGCAAAGTGCAACGAATATCTTCGCTTTTGCACTTTGAATTATTTAGTAATTTCAATAGTTTATGTTGGTGGAATTTGGCATAGAGTTTGGAATGTAAGCAGCCGTTAGGGAGATTCCAATGTATAGGGCGTATGTTCAAACGTTGCTAATAGGGTTTGTTGCGATCACTGCAGGTTGTAATCAAATGGCTTTCGAAGTCGATAAGACTTTTAACTCATGCCATAACTCAGGCCTCAATTGTTTTCAGCTCACTGATGGCGTCGAACGATTTGAATATGATGTTAAAGTGAATTCGGGAATGGTCGATATTTTATTTGTCGATGATAACTCTGGTTCTATGTCTCCAGAACAACGGCACATGGCCGATCGATTTCCCACATTCATAAGTTCATTGGCGAATTTGGACTATCGTATCGCCATTATTACCACTGACGTTTCGGCCAGCATTGTTGATGGTCGTGCTAATGGTCCAAAACCCGCAAATGGTAATGGTGCTTACCAAGATGGAAAGTTTTTAGAGTTTTCTCCGGGAGTTCCTGTTTTGACTAGGGATACGCCCAATAAAGACCAACTTTTTGGAAGTACAATTCAACGGCAAGAGACAGTTCAGTGCGAACAGAATGATTTCGGCTGGAATTACTGCCCATCCTCTGATGAGCGAGGAATTTATGCTGCTAATTTGGCCGTCGAAAGAAATGATTCACGATTTTTCAGAAAAAATGCACATTTAGCAATTGTTGTTTTGGCCGATGAGGACGAAAGGTCTACCGGCGGTACCAGCACTGGTTATCCTGTTGAGGAGAAAGATAGGCCCGAAAATTTGATTCAGAAAGTAAAGCAAACTTTTGGTGCCCAGAAATCTGTGAGTGCACACGCTATTATTGTTCGCCCTGGCGACAGCGATTGTTTAAATAAGCAGGTGACTACTTTTCCGTCAGGAAGAACTGTACGTGGATTCTATGGGACATTTTATGATCAGTTAGCGAAGCTGACCAATGGAGTTGTTGGAAGTATTTGCTCTTCCGATTACGGCACTGAGCTTGGCAACATCGGTTATAGCATTCAAGATCACGTTAATTCTGTTGCTTTGGCTTGTCAGCCGTTAGAAAGCAAAGTGGAAGTGACATTAAATCCCCGGCCCAATGGTGTGACTTCGTCTTACGATTCGGCGACGAATTCGGTAAAATTTAGCG
>CAYPZY010000279.1:0-4560 GCA_964415155.1 uncultured Bdellovibrionales bacterium | reverse complement strand
ACAAGCTGTAATTTTCGGTTTCTGCACTTGCTTTAAAACTGACAACTGAAGTTCAGGGTCGATATTCGCCAAAAAAACATATTCACTAGCTTTTAGTTTCTCGGGCAATTTTGGCGAAAAAGTCTGCAAAACATTTAGTTCTGTGACAAGTGTTTGCGCCTCATTCAAATCACCCTCATAGCGACCTGCCCAATGAAAGGTTTTACCTTTCTGTTTTTCGATACCGCTAATATCAACGTTACGTTGAGTAAGCATTTCTAAATCGCTGGGAGAATAGTCTTCGCCGACAACACCAACAACGCCGACTTTGGCAAACATACTCGCAGCCAATGAAAAATAATTGGAAGAGCCACCTAGCGCACGCTCGGCCGCACCAGCAGGAGTGTAAATGGAATCATACGCTAAACTGCCAACGACCACGATACTAGACATGAGCTGCTCCTTCGATTGGTAAAACTTGTTCTAACTTTTCGGGACGGTTTTTATAAAATGAAGTCAATTGGCCACAGGCCGCAAAAATATCGCGTCCCATCGTTCTACGAATTAAAACGTGGGCACCCAAATCCATCAATTCCTTTTGGAATCGATGCACCTGGTTGTTTGATGGTCGCGTGAAATCAGACTCAGGATGTTCGTTAAAAGCTATCAAATTGATTTTGCAAGGAACATCTTTCGTGAGGTGGTATAACTCGCGAGCTTGTTCTATAGAATCGGTCACACCCTTAAGCAAAACGTATTCGAAGGTCACTTTATCTTTAGTACCATAGCAATGGTCTCGGCAAGCTTGTAACAGATCTTCAATGGGGTACTTTTTATTTATCGGCATCACTAAGCTGCGAACCACATTGTTCGAGCCATTAAGACTCACTGCCAAGCGTACACCGGCCGCTGTCACCAAAGGAATTTGTGGCACCAATCCCGAAGTTGAAACAGTGATTTTCTTTCGAGAAAGCTTGATTCCCCACTCACTATTGAGAATTTCGATGGCTTTAAAAACCGCTTCGCAATTATCAAGAGGCTCACCCATTCCCATAAATACAATATTGGTAATGCGAATATCTTCGGGAAGTGCTTTCTGCGCTATTAAAAATTGGCCGACAATTTCAGAAGTGCTAAGGCGTTTTGAAAGCTTGGTCTTGCCGGTGTAACAAAATTGGCAAGCCATATTACAGCCGACTTCCGATGATACACACAAGGTTAGACGCTCACGATCAGCAGGAATTAGAACGCACTCAACGGTTTTATCTCTTCCCACATCAATTAAAAATTTTTGTGTGCCGTCTTTGCTCACCAGATGCTGTACTACTGCTGGCAATTCAAAAGTTAAAAGTTTTTTAAGTTCTTCACGCAATGATTTTGCGATGTTGGTCATCTTATCAAAATCGGTAACACCTTCAGCATAAACCCAACGAAAAAGTTGCTGAGCGCGAAATTTTTCTTTGCCAAAAGAGACCAAGTATTTCTCGAGGTCTTCGAGTGTCAGATTATAAAAATTTTGTGGTTCCATGAAGACGCTATTAATAACCTAAATAGCCGGGAACAACAAAGTTTTTGTCATCATTCCTGAAAATTTTTTAGCTTTTCGAGGGCCTCTTGGGCCTCTTTAAAATGGCAAGGAACAGAACCGATTTGAGCAACGACCACCCCCGCTGCCGCATTCGCCAGAACGCAGGCCTCAAACATTGAAAGCCCCGAAATCCATCCCAACGTGAGCGCCGATATGACAGTGTCACCAGCGCCGGTCACGTCAAACACTTCTTTGGCAAAGGTTGGGACTTCGTTAACGGTGTTGTTTTCAATAAAAGTAATTCCCTGCTTTCCGCGAGTAATAACAATGCGTTGAGAATCGGCCCTCTTTTTTAACGTTTCCAACATGTCACGTAACAGATTTTTATTTTCGCGCAAGTCATCACTACTCAAGTTTGACAATATTAGGGCTTCCTGGAAGTTCGGTTTTATCACATCGGCCCCGCGATAATAATTAATGGGTGTGTTGCGATGAGGGTCGACCAAAACCTTTTTGTTTTGTTTCTTAGCCATTTGAATAATCTTTTGCGCCACCGATTCGCTAATGACCCCTTTGGCGTAATCTTGAATGATGACACCATCGATTTTAGGCATGATTTCGCCAGCCCTATCTAAAACTTTTTTTTCAATTTCCGGCGACAAAAAGCGCCGTTGTTCGTAATCAACACGAACAACGTGGTGAGGTCCAGCCAATACGCGAAGCTTTCGGGTAGTGGGCCGAGAGGAATCGCGAATCAAATAATCAGCGCTCACTTTTTCTTTAGCCAAAAGTTGACCAATGTGATCGGCGGCGCCATCGTCGCCAACAACACTCAACAAAATGGGCTGACTAAGCAGACTCGAAATATTTTGGGCGACGTTTCCAGATAAACCTAAACAAGAGTTTTGATTGGTGACCTCCACGACAGGAACAGGGGCCTCAGGACTAATGCGGTTAACATCGCCAGTAACGTATTCATCAACGCCAAGGTCACCAACGACAAGAATTTTTTTATTGGTGATCTGTTCTAGCTTTGCCAAAACTTTGCTGGCCGTCTCTTTAATCATAGCGGTCTCACTTTCTCAATGCTTCCAACTCTGCCACGAGCTTTGCGCGCTCAGCAAACAATTCTTTTTTTTTGCCATCATCTGATGTCATCGCCGGCTTTTTATTTTTGCGAATTTCTGCCAAAATAGCTTTGTACTCTGATTCCTTCTTTTGCAGGGCTATAACATCTTTTTCATCATAAGGATCATAATCAGTTACTTTTTTGAGATGATGGATTCGGCTTGCATAAAAATCTTTTTCGCGACTAAGCCTTTCATTTAACCGCAGTTCAGTTTCCATATGAGCTTTAACTGTCAAAATCTTCTCCGTCAGCTCTGGGAAAATTTCAAAATCCGCTTCCTTAAAAAGCTTTTTAAAATCCAAGTCAAAAAGAATCTCTTTGTCATCTTTCTTTAACTCCTCAAGCATTTCCTGCGCCCGCTTTTTAGTGTTCTCCTGGCGTTGCTTGATGTTTTTCACTTTAATCTCTTGAACCGCCTGCTTCACCTCTTGAGGTATAGGAAGGGGTCCATTCACCTCAAGAGTTTCTCTTTTTACGAAGACGCAGCCTTTTTGTACCATGCGCTGGTGAAGGGCATTAGTAGGGGCGCCGACATCATTTACCAGGTGCAAAACCAAATTTCGTCGTTGTAACACCAGATGGAGCTTGAGGAGAATCTCTTCGATGCTCTTCAAGTCAGCATCTTGAACAGGAATTTCGACGTAGATATCAGTAACGCGTTGAGCAAGGCACTCTTGGATAACCGAGACCAGTGATCCTGCGATATCCGCTGACCCCTGAAAACGAAAGATTGCCGATTTTTTGACAAATTCTAAGTAAAAACCCATTACAATATAGATTAAAAATTCTTGATTAAACTTGCAAACCAAAATGAAATAATAGATCACAAATTGCATCCACTACAGAGATAGATCGTTAAGGAGCGCTCGTGGAAAATCTATATTCAGGTCCTTTTTATCAAAACGTTGTCAAAAACATTGAACTCGCTGGAAAAGTCATAAACTGCGATCCCAACATCTTGGAGAGAGTCAAAACGCCAAGACGCGCAGTCTGTGTGAGTATTCCCACGCGGATGGACGATTACTCCGTCAAAGTTTTTCAGGGGTATCGCGTTCAACATAGCTCGACACTCGGTCCTTACAAAGGTGGTATTCGTTATCACCAGAGCGTGAATTTGAGTGAAGTAGCCGCTCTGGCCGCATTGATGACTTTTAAAAATTCGCTTTTACAACTTCCTCTTGGCGGCGCTAAAGGCGGAGTCTGCGTAGATCCCACCAAGCTTTCTAAGACAGAACTGCAAAACTTAACTCGCCGAATGACTTCGGAGTTAAGTCCTTTCATTGGGCCAACTAAGGATATTCCCGCACCAGATGTAGGAACAAACCCGCGAGTTATGGCATGGATGATGGATACCTATTCACAAGAAACTGGCTATGCGCAACCTGGTATGGTCACGGGCAAACCTGTGGAGATCGGTGGTTCAGTTGGACGCGAGACTGCAACTGGCAAAGGCGTTATTTATGTCGCCTATGAAATTGCGAAGCGAAAAAACTTGAATTTCCAACATCTCAATATGGCTATCCAGGGTTTTGGTAACGTCGGTATGTATGCAGCCCTCACCGCTCATCAAATGGGCGCGAAAGTGGTTGCGGTCAGTGATGTCACCGGCGCTATTTATAAGCCCGACGGTTTAGATATTCCCGACTTGATGGAATACGTGAAAAAGCAAAACGCTCTGGTGAACTATCCTAAAGCGCAAAAAATTCCTCCTCACGAAATTCTAGAGCTACCTGTAGACATGCTTCTCCCCTGCGCGCTTGAAAACGTTATCACCGCCAATAACGCCGCGAAAATTCGCGCTCGTTTTGTTGTGGAAGGCGCTAACGGACCAACCTCTGCGGAGGCTAGTGAAGAATTACATCGTCGCGGTATCACCGTAGTTCCCGATATAATTCTTCACTAGCCTCCGCAGAGGTTGGTCCGT
>CAYPZY010000278.1:0-4583 GCA_964415155.1 uncultured Bdellovibrionales bacterium | reverse complement strand
GATTAATATTTTTCCTAATGTGTTTATCATATAAACCTCCTGAAAAAGTTTCTACCAACCTTCGACATATTTGAAAAATGAATTGGATTCATATAATATATATGAACTGTGAATATATCAAATGTCGACCTCAACCTTCTTGTGGTTCTCAATGCCTTATGCGTAGAGAAAAGTACAGTTAAAGCGGCCGCACGCCTATCATTAAGTCAGCCAGCAATCAGTCACGCTTTAAATCGTCTGAGAGAGGTATTTAACGACCCCTTATTTGTCAGAGTGTCTCGGGGATTAGCGCCAACTCCCTTTCTTTTAAAAATGGAACCGCGCCTGCGCGATTTTGTTGAAAGTTCAGAACGAGTTTTCGCAGCGAGTACCGCCGTTGATCCCAGTGCATTTAGCGGGACTTTTAGGATTGCTACGACAGATTATTTTGAGCAGCTGTTTTTGCCGAAGTTGTTGGCGGCTCTTGAAAAGGAGGCTCCCGAACTCGTTCTCGTTTCGAGGCCAACCTCAGCGATCCTTCCCAAACAGGAATTGCAAAATGGCGATATCGATTTGGCGATTGCCGGTTTCTATGGTGATTTACCTAATGGATTTTTTCAACAAAGTCTTTTTAGTGATGATTTCGTTTGTGTGATAAATGAGAAATTACTTCCCACGGGAAAATTAACCGCCAAACGCTACTCGGAATTTCGTCACATTTTAATTTCACCCAACGGAGATATGAAACCAAAATCACAGTCGACTTTGGCAAAACACGGTATTCAACGGAACTTTTACGCAGGCGTTGCAAGTTTTCTTTCTCCTGCTTGGATTTTGACGCAAACAGATTTAGCACTCACCTGCCCGCGCCGCTTAGCTTTGGCTTATAAAAAATATTTTCCGTTGGAAATTCATGCGCTGCCGACACCCATTTCGGGAATTACGATTACTCAGATTTGGCATGAAAGGCAAAATCGCGACCCCTTGCACTCGTGGATGCGCAAGATGATTGCGAAAATTTGTCAGACGAATTGATGTCCCCTCCGCAAACTGATTTTCACTCCTTACGCTCATCCCGTATTTCTACAGCGGAAAATGCCACATTCGTAGCCTCTACTTTCCGGCCACACTAAGCGCTCGCGTCAGGGGTGCAGCTGGTAATTGAAATCCTGGATGTTCTTGCGTCTGCCCCCGCCACATAACATCATTGACACCATAGACCTCAGAGTCTAACAGTACGAGGTCATGCTCAGATTGTCGTTTTCGCTAGCTCTAATCTTGTCTTCAGCTTCGTCTCAGGCTGCTAGTCTCAACTGGAGTCAGTGCGTACAGATGGCAGCGCAAAAAAATGCGGAGATTCAAGCGTCCATCACCATTTATGAAGCGGCAAAAGCCCAAGCCAAAGGCTCTTACAGTGGTTTTTATCCTAGTTTATCGGTAGGCGCTGGATATAACCACGGCACATCTGGTAACGATACTTCAGCCACGGACTCGTTTTCTACGTCGCTCGTGTTGAACCAAAATATTTTTTCAGGTCTGCAGGACGCCGCCAAAGTAAAACAAGGGAAAGCCAACGAAGAGGTGGCTCGTCTTAACTTAAAAATTGTAAAATCTCGAATCAGTCACGATCTCAAGACCGCTTACGCCGGCCTTCTTTTCGCCCAAGGATATTTGCGCCTCACCACAGACAGTATTTTAAGACGCGAATCAAATTTGCGTATGGTCGAGCTTCGCTATCAAAGTGGGCGCGAAAACAAAGGCTCGGTTTTGCTCTCGCAAGCCAATCTCGCGGAGGCTCGTTACCAAAAGTTGTATGCACAGGGACAAATTGAATCTTCGCAGCAACAACTAGCTAAAGTTTTAGGAAATGACGATCTCACCGGTCTTCAACTGACAAGCACGGCGCCCACCAGGAGCCCGCCCGACACGATTAATCTGAAGCAAATGTCAATTGAGACGCCCGAGTATTTACAATCCATTCAGCAAGAAGATATCTCAGAAAGTAGTATCACTATCGCTCGCTCAGGATTTTTTCCAACATTAAGCTTAGTGGCATCCACTACTGATAGTGGTGCCTCTTGGTACCCTTCTGATAATCGTTGGAATTTAGGGGTGGGAATCACGCTGCCACTTTTTTCAGGCACAAAAGATTATTTCGCTTCGCAAGCGGCTGCAGATAACTACCGGGCTTCGCTTTTTAACAGGCAAAGCGCTCTAAGAACAGCTTTGAGTCGCCTTCGTCAAACCTTTAACTCTTATCGTGAAAGTATTGAGAAACTAAAGGTGCGAGAAGCCTACAATGAGGCAAACCAATTGCGAGCTAAGATAGGTCGGCAAAAATACAACAACGGATTCATGAGCTTCGATGATTGGGATAGAATTGAAAATGAACTTATCGACAAGCAAAAAGAACTTTTGGAAGGTCAACGTGACCGCATTTCCGCGGAGTCGGCGTTTGATCAAGCACGTGGGGTAGGAGCTATTCAGTGACAGATCCAGTGGTTAAAAAATCTAAACGTAAATACATTGCGATCGTAATTCTAGTCGTCGTGGCCGCGATGGCTTACATCGCTTTCACTTGGCAAAAAGGTTCTACTTCTAAGGTCAGTTATAAAGAAATAAAATCAGAGCGAGGAAATTTAAGAATTCTGATTCAAGCCACCGGCATTGTTCAACCCGAAAATCGCGTTGAGATTAAGCCGCCTGTTGCCGGACGCGTGGAACAAGTCTTGGTGAACGAGGGAGACGTCGTTCGTAAGGGCCAAATTCTTGCTTGGATGAGCTCCACAGAGCGCGCGGCACTTCTCGATGCGGCTAGCGCCCGCGGAAAAAAAGAATACCAACGCTGGCAGGAACTTTACAGACCGACTCCCGTGATGGCTCCCATCGATGGCACGATCATTCGTCGCGCAGTCGAATCGGGACAGACATTTGCCAATACCGATGCCCTTTTAATAATGTCGGACCGACTGACGGTGAAAGCGCAAGTGGACGAAACCGATATTGCGAGAATTGTTCTCAAGCAAAAAGCAGAATTCGTACTCGATGCCTATCCCAACGAAAAACTTTTAGGACACGTCGAACAGATTGCACACGAGTCAAAAGTAGTAAACAACGTGACAACTTACATTGTCGACATTTTACCCGACTCCCCTCCTGAACATATACGAAGTGGTATGACAGCCAACGTGAATTTTATCGCTGCCGATAGAGAAAATGCTATTCTCGTTCCCAGTGAGTCAATAAAAACAAGAGAAGGCAAAACCTACGTTCTTATTCCTAAAGGAAAAGGCCAGGAAGAGCGGATGGTTAAAACAGGTCTGAGTGATGGTAAACGCATGGAGATTCTCGAGGGTCTACAAGAAAACGACTCACTCCTATTGCCCGAGTTTCAATTGGGAAACAAGACGGAACTGACTAACCCATTTTCTCCTAATCGCCGCCCGAGAAATCGTTAATGTTAGAGCTCATCAAGGCCACAAAAGTTTATCGCATGGGAGACAACACAGTCCGTGCGTTAAAAGGCATTGATCTTAAGATCGAACAAGGTGACTTCGTCGCGATTATGGGGCCCTCGGGTTCGGGAAAATCCACGCTCATGAATATCTTGGGACTTCTTGATGTACCGACGGACGGCTCTTATTTAATTAACAACCAAGAGGTTTCTAATTTCAATGAGGATCAACTGGCCGTTCTTCGTCGAAATTTTATAGGCTTTGTCTTTCAACAGTTTAACCTTTTACCACGCATGACAGCGTGTGAAAACGTAGCGCTCCCCCTTTTGTATTCGCAAGGCAAAATGAATCTCGATCGTGCGCAAGAACTTTTAAAATTGGTTGGACTTAGTGAACGCGGCGGGCATCGTTCTAACGAACTCTCAGGTGGTCAACAACAGCGCGTCGCTATTGCGAGATCTCTCACAAACAAGCCAAGTATGATTTTAGCCGATGAGCCAACCGGTAATCTCGATTCAGCCAGTTCTGATGAAATCATGAAAGTGTTGACCGAGCTCAATTCGCAGGGAATTACCATTGCGCTTATTACCCATGAAGATGAAATTGCCCGTCGAGCAAAGCGAATCATTCGTTTGCGTGACGGTGTCATTCTTAGTGATGAGCGCCTGCAACCGCTAGATAAGCGTCTTGCGCTAAAACCGGAAGCCCCGCCGACACGTGATTCGTTAAATGTTTTTGAACATTTTCGCCAAGGGTTGAAAAATTTGTCGGCTAATAAAATTCGAACGGGACTTTCGATGTTAGGAATTCTCATCGGTGTGGCAGCGGTCGTTGCCATGCTTGCCCTGGGCGGCGGAGCGCAAAAGGAAATTGAAGAGCAACTGAAAACTCTCGGTTCAAACCTTTTGGTTTTGCGACCGGGAACGGTGCGAGTGATGGGTGTGATGCAAGGGGCAGCGCTTAATCGTCTAAGTTTTGAAGATGCCCAAACAATAAAAGAGGCAATCGTGGGCGTTAGAGAAGTGGCGCCGATGCAAATATTACGTAAGCCCGTCATCTATCAAAATAAAAACTGGCAAACGGAAGTTATCGGCTCTATCCCCGCCTATGATCGTATGCATGCATCAGTCCCTCAGGTCGGGAGATTTT
>CAYPZY010000277.1:0-4597 GCA_964415155.1 uncultured Bdellovibrionales bacterium | reverse complement strand
CTCTCAATGATGCTTACGAATCGAATCTTTTTTTAGGCGCAGCTGTAGATGCGAAAACTCAAGCCGGAACCATGTCGTTTCGTTATAACCGGCGAATCAATGACAGTTTGAGTTTAAATGTCAGAACAATCACTTTCTTTAATGTTCCTGATCCCGCTAACGATGCTTTAGCCTCGGTGCAAAACGATAGCTTTTACGAGATAAATTTAACTCATTATTTTTTATTTTAATTAGTTTGTCCTGAGAGAAGCTGCTCTTTACGTTTATTTTTCTTACTAAGATCTTTTTTCTCACCAGTCTTATTGAAAGCAACGGGCCCACGAGCTTTCGGGGGCTGTGATAAATTTCCAGGAACAGTCCCACCAAAACTGGGGGGAGAAGATGGCGGCGGGGGTGGCGAAAAATCATCATTGCGCGGTGGCGGGATGAAAGGATCAATCGGTGGGGGTGGCGGGGGCGGCGGTGAAATCCCAAAATCACTATTTGGCGGTTCGAAATCGTCCCAATCTTGGGTGGCGCCAATCGCCGGGACCATCAGCATGAGGCATATGAGGATCCTAAACATGCTTACATTATACTCTCTTAACCTCGCATTCACCAAGGCTTCATCATGAAATTTCGGTTTCAAATTGAAACAAAAGCGAATATATTCAAAATCGTCGCACCATATGGGAGCAAAATGGCCAAGGAAAAACAATGTTTAGGTTGGCGCGAATGGGTAACCCTGCCTCAGTGGAATATCAAAAAGATAAAGGCTAAGCTTGATACAGGTGCAAGGACGTCGGCTCTACATGCCGAAGACGTCGAGATTATTAGTAAGGGTAATAAAACGAAAGTTCGTTTTCGTGTCTGCCCTCGCCAAAATAGTAAAAAGAGGACAAAGACGGTGACGGCAAATCTATTAGGCTGGCGCTTAGTCCGGAGCTCCACGGGGACCGTTACCGAAAGGCCGGTAGTCGTCACTGAGCTAAAAATTGGTGAGCAGAGCTGGCCTATTGAAGTGACACTTGTTAACAGGGATATTATGGGTTTTCGCATGCTCATTGGACGACAAGCTTTAAGGCGCCGCTTTGTCATTGATCCTGGCCGATCATTTTTGGCCAAAAAGCCATCTTTAAGCCTAATCGAATCAACTTAACGGACCGAAATGATAGAAACAACTTATGAATATATGCATACTTTCTCGTAACCAAAATCTTTATTCCACTCGCCGATTAGTCGAAGCAGCAAAAAAACGTGGCCACACGATCACGGTGGTCGATCCGCTTCGCTGTTATATGAACATCGCTCCCAAGGAACCCAATGTTTATTTTTTGAAAAAATCCTTAGATAATTTCGACGCGGTAATTCCCCGCATTGGCGCTTCCATCACTTTTTACGGTACGGCCGTGTTAAGGCAATTCGAGATGATGGGAACCTACGGTCTCAACGAATCAGTTGCTATTACCCGCTCGCGCGATAAACTCCGTTCTTTGCAAATTCTATCGCGCAAAGGCATTGGTCTTCCTATTACAAGTTTCGCGCACTCGACAAAAATGACACAAGAATTGATCCGTCTCGTCGGTGGTCCACCTCTGGTGATAAAATTGATTGAAGGTACGCAAGGCATTGGTGTGATTTTGGCAGAAACCCAAAAGGCTGCTGAAAGCACGATTGAAGCGTTCCGTGAACTCGACGCCCACTTTTTAGTCCAGGAATATATTGAAGAAGCGGCGGGCTCTGACATTCGCTGTTTCGTTATTGGCAAAAAAGTAGTGGCAGCAATGCAACGTAAAGCTAAGCCGGGAGAATTTCGCTCGAACCTTCATCGTGGCGGCAATGCAACGCAGATCAAACTTACCAAAAAAGAACGCGATACTGCTGTGCAAGCGGCAAAAGCCATGGGGCTGAATGTGGCGGGTGTTGACATCATACGTTCAAAACGTGGACCACTTGTCATCGAGGTGAATTCATCACCTGGTCTTGAAGGCATTGAACGTTCGACAAAGTTGGACATTGCTGCTATGATTATTAAATTCATAGAGTCCAATGCTAAACCAGGAAAGACTAAAACTAAAGGCCGCGGCTAAACCCTTTCACGTGATGTTTGAAAAAAATCAAACGTTGCGCGATTCTCTGCCGCTATCTTTCACTTCGTTCGTCAACAAATGTGGTGCCGTCGGTTTAAATCTTTTGCCAATGATGATTGTCGAAAAGGGACTTACTGCCAAAGAAGGCTCCATCGTTTTAGGAATTGTCAAAGCATCAACTTTGCTTGGCACCTTTTTTGGTGGCTATTCTTCTGATAATTTTGGTTTGCGCACAACAATTTTGATTTCCTTCGGCCTTACCACAATCGGCTTGGGACTTTTGCCATTATTAAACCCCATCGTACTTTTCACGTTACTTGCAGCTCTAGCGCAAACCGGCCATGCGATGTTCCCCAGCGCTGCCCGTCTCATGTTACTTGAAATCCATGGCCACCAACGTTTACAGGAAGGCATCGCTTGGTTAAGAACGGCGAACAACGCTGGTTCTATCGTCGGCTTTTCGCTCAGCGCGGGATTGTCATATCTAGGCATCGCATTTTTCTTTTTTATTGATGCAGGAACCTCATTGTTGGCGTTTTTATTTGGCTGGCATCTCTTGCCAGGTTCCGCGAACAAAAAGATATCGACCGAGTTGCAGAAATTTTCAGTCATGAAAATCCTTAAATCTTACAGAGAACCCCAGAGCCGTTTGTTTTTGTTTTTTGTAAGCTCTCTTATCATTGCTTTGTTTTCATTAAATTACGAAATGGCAATGATCGGGATTGCGGCTAAAGCCAAGTTGCTCTACGCCGACGATGGCCTTAAATTATTTTCTTGGTTTATGATTATTAACACGATCATCTGCGCTGTCTCGGCAATACCAGCAGCGCGATTTTTTAAAAATATCAAGTTCGTATTCATCATCGGTTTTCTGTTGGCGCCCTTTGGTGGAATGATCAGCTTGCTTAACGTGCCAACTCCAGTGCATATTTTTATTGGCGCTTTGTTTATGACTATGGGAGAAGTGATTTTTACGTCGATGGCTCAGTATTGTCTTCTCATTCTTACGCCGGAGTCTTCGCGCAAAGGCGCCCTATTTAGTTTCGCCTTAATTTTACAAAAACTAAGTATGATTCTAGCAGGCTTTATTACTCTTCCGCTGGTGGTATATGGTAACTACGCACACTTTGCCTTCGGCACGGTGAGCCTACTGGCACTAGTATTAGTATCCGTCTTTTTAAAGAACCTTACCCATGCAGATCTAAGAATTAAATTTGGTCTTAAACCGCTCATTTAACGAAAATGAACCAGCGTCTTGGCCATTTCGTGGACCTGTTCTATCAGTTTATGAGAGTCACCGACAATTTTGACAAAGTCTTGATGGGTGAAATTTAAAACAATTTCCTGCGCCTCTTTGAAAAAATTCATCTCAAACCCTCGATGACTTTTCCACAAACGCTCGTAATCCCATTCCCCTAGACCCGTCTTTGTCGTGATTTTTCCTAGTTGATCAAAAATCTCACCTTCGGAAAATCCCTTTTGCCTAAGAACCTGCGCAGATAATAGTCCTTCCACTCGCGATAACATTTTCTCAAAGCGCAGCCAAAAATCTTGTCCTTGCATTCCATAACTGCTTTTGCAGAAATAGGAGATACAACTGGCGCCCCGATTCGACCATACCCCGCAATTATCATCGACTTTATTATAATAGGGACATAAAAAATCTTCGCGATTGCCGAAATCCTCTGGCGCCCGCCGCGCGTAAGACACTTGCCAGGATACAGGGGGTACAATTCCAACCGGTAAGCTTTTGCCAGTAATTATCATTTCTCTGACTTTTTTATTTTCTAACAGAGAACCAACCGCATAATTTGTGAGGAACGGAAAAAACGTGCAGCACTTAAGGTTTGGTTTAAAAGATTTGCGAACGCCAGGTTTAGCTTTAATGCAGTCATTACACGTTGCAACTGATTCGCGGAGAGGGAGTTCTAGAAACTCCCCTGCAAATAAATGATGATAGATCGAAGGTAGAAAATTTTTGATCACGCCCGATGGTTAAAACAAATCGGGCGCAAAGTGAAGCTTTATTACTTTAACCACTCAAACATTTGCCAAACTTCCAAAATATCATCTGGAAGGACAACCATTTTAACGACACCGTAATCTTGGAAGGTACCGACAGTTTGCCACTGAAGACCTTTGCCACCAGGAAAACGATTTTCGATGTTAAATGGTGTGATAATTTTTCGAGTCAGATAAATATTTTGCTCTCCTACCACTGAAGTGATAGCACCCAATATACTTCCGTCCAATGACTCACCATTTTTATCATAATAGATCGCCTCACGCAGACCTTTTAGGACGAGTCTTAGCGATTCTTGTTGCGAGGCCATGGTTTTAGCAGCACTGAGGCTCTGAACCATTAATTCAAGTTGATTTAGGCCTTTTTCCAAATTGCTTGGCAATGAAATTAACTGACTTGAACGATCGGCATCGCCAGTTTTATAGGGACTATTTTCCGCATAGTATTCCCGCCACGCAGACAGAACTAATCTTTCATCTTTACCAGCATTTCTCGCAAAAGCCCT
>CAYPZY010000276.1:0-4602 GCA_964415155.1 uncultured Bdellovibrionales bacterium | reverse complement strand
CGGAGCTGTAACGCGGCTACCGCTCGCTATGCCTAGATAAACTTTCGCCTGAGCTTCGCTCAGTGATGAATTCACCTTAGCCACGACATCAAAACTAATACTGGAGCTTTTATATTTGCACCACACTTCCGTTACCTCTAGAGAATTGCCTTGTGCTGCACTTAATTCATAAATGGCAGTGCCAACTCCCAGGTAAGCCTGATTGTATGACGAAAAATCTAATAGAGCATCGGCAAAGCCGAAGTCGATACTTGTGTCGTGGCAGTTATCTTTGAAAATGTGAACATTCGTTGAAACATTCAAATTTCCTTGAACGGACTGCTGATTGGCACATTTGAATCCGGCAAATGTTCTGACATATTCACCCTCAATTGGCTTTCCGAGATAAGAGCCTCCAGTCACATTTTCTTCCGATCGGATACTAGCCACTACATTTGTTGATTCTTGAAAGATAAATCTTGGACTCTGGTCGGTACAATTGAAGAACCCTACGATAACAACCAAAACAAGCCAGCAGGTTAGAAACTGATATATTCTCGCCACCAAATACCTCTTCCAACTAAAGGCTTATCGACATTTATCGAATAACTTATAAGCCTTGGCTATTGAACTGTATCAAATTAATACACTTCCCTCCAAAATAGGGGATTTGCATAAATTTTTATTTCGGAACACTAATACGAATGTGATCATACCAAAAATAGTCTTCGTGCATTTTAACACCGCCGACGCCGCCCCAAATGGGGACTATAGGAACGGAGGCAAACAGATTTTGTCCACTATTCCAGTTGCTGATTGACCTCGCCAAGCGACCATTCACCCAGTATTTCAAAATCCCATCTTTAGATGTCGTAGTTGTGGATTTTTTGACATAGAGTTCGATTTTTACCCATTCACCGGTATTAAAATACTCGCCACTTGGAATGTCCCAAGTGCCGCAGATTCCTGGATAGCCGGAGAGGTGGTCATTGCAAATATCTGAATTCTGATGTTGCATTCCGATGGAGTAAGACTCTCCTTGTACCCCCCCCATGTAAAAGAATAAGGGATTGCCGCCGGTATCACTTAAAAAAATTATTTTGGTTCTGTTCGAACCGTGCTGCTGAAAGCCAACGTTTACTTTCCAAAAAAAGCCTAAATAGACTTCGCCAGTAGGATTAAATGAGGTCCAATTATTTCCCGGCGAAATCCCCGCTTCCATGCCTTTGTAAAATCTTTGTTGAAGCACGCTGTTGGGTGAAACCGGTGCAGTTGAATCGGGAACGACGCTTACACTTCCTCCTTGGTCGTGCCAGCCGCCACCGTTAAGGGCATCGAACCCCCAGTCACTGGCAACTTTGAAATTTGCTGGCTCATTTGACCAAATACTATTTCCGCTGACGACAGGCGGTGGTGTCGTGGCAGGTGGTTGGGAAGATATTGGTGAAGTTTCATCGGGAGACGGCGCCTCGTTATCTGAAATCGACCTAGAAGTAGCAAGCCCCGTTTGTGTAGTTGCGCTCAACCCACTGCAGTTATTTGTGATGACTGTTACCAACAATAAAAAAACAACTGACACGAATTTTTTGAGTTTCATTGGGCCCCCAGGTATATTTGTAGAATAGCAAATAAGGGTAACTCAGAATTTGACAAAATGGCGCGCCAAAAACCCACAAAAGGACTTGACGCACTTTTCTCATGTTGAGACTTAAGCCACTACCTTGTTGCCGATGGTACCGCACATCCCTATAATTACAGGATGGGAATAACGGAACTGGATTTAGAAGAGATCGATGGATACATCCGTACGGGAAATTTTCAAAAAGCCCAAGCAAAACTTCAGAAATTTTCTACTAACACTGTTCCAATTCGCTTGGCTTCTAAAGCAGCAAATATTCTCGTACGAGCCGGCATGGCCCAAAAAAGCGCCCGTATTTTACATCCGCTCATTCATTCACAGTCTGAAAAACCAGAACCACAACTCATGGCCGAATACGCACTAACGCTGCTTGAATTGGGAGCCTACGTCGAGGGCTTCAAAATCCTTGAATCCATCAATTTCAAAGATGTTCCCGCCGCCAACTTCTATTACTCTGTTGCGCTCTTTTCAAAGTTTGAGCACATTAAAGCAATCCCCTATTTAGAATCATATTTAAAGGTTCCTCAAACAAAACCTTACCAACGCATGGTCGCGTCGGCAAATCTTGTTCAGGCTTATATTTTAGCAAAACAATTTAACACCGCGGAAAGCTTACTTAGTGATATTCTTAGTAGAGCACAAAAAGAAAACCAAGCGTTGCTGGTTGCTAATTGCCTGGAGTTAAAAGCCCAACTTCTCTTTGAACAAAAAAACTTTGAGCAGGCTCTAGAAGTATTAAACACCTCAAAGAAGACCCTGATGCCGAACCCAAGTAAATATCAGTTAATGATCGAATATTGGGAAATTCTCTGTGAAATTTCTCTTCAACCCAAAAACAAAGAGCTATGGCAAAGATGGCGAAAACTCCGACTAGACTCGGTAAGAAATGATTTTTGGTCGCTTGTACGCCAATGCGATTTTCATAGTGCCGTTCTCGAAGGTAATAAAGATTTATTTCTCAAAGTTTACTTCGGCACACCTTTCAGAACATATCGCGAAAAACTAATCAAGTCTTTCCCTGAGAAATGTGAAATCCCTAAAAGTTATCTCTGGAACTCGGCTCCCGGAGATGTCCCCAAGGGAAATATCCTCAATATTTCTGACAGCGGAGGTCTGGCCGTCAAGCACGAGTTAAAGAAAGGCCATCTTACCTATCGAATTCTCCAGGCATTGGCTTCTGATTTTTATATACCGTTTAAAACGGAGACCATTTTTAATTATGTGTTTCCAAGCGAATATTTCAATCCGACAAGTTCCTATAGTAAAACAAAAAATGGAGTCAGGCGCGCCCAGGTTTGGCTCAATAAAAATCAAATCCCAATTGAAATTCGATCCGATGCCGGTGCCTACAGAATCTTTTTCTTAAAACCTTTCTACCTGCAAGTTCAACTTCAAGTTGAAGAGTCTAAAAAGTACGATACTCTTTCTGAGATTGAAGTTCTTCTTGATAACGGAAAAGGTTTTTCTACCGCCGAAATTTCTCATAAATTAAAAATCCCTCAGCGTTCGGTAAACCGGCATCTCAAGACGCTTTTGGAACAACAGAAAATTCTAAAGAACAAGTCAAAATACTTTAAGCTTACTGCAAAGTAAGCAACTTGGTTGGGCTTAAATCTCCCCTGTCCGCCATTTTTTGAAAACTAAGCAAAAAAAGTGGCGGAGATTGTTTCCTACAACCCTACGCCTTCTGAATCGCCGTCTGGGGGCCTGTACCCGCTACCGAGCGCCAAACTCTAAAAAGACTGTATTTCTCCTCAATCACGGGATATATGTTCAACTGCTGGGGACGTTTATGAAAATCAAGGTCAAATCGCAAAACCCTATCCTATTTGCAATCATTTTAAACAAAATTGAAGGTAAAGAGCTAGCGCGGGAAACAATTGACCGTCACATTGACCACCTACGCTCACTAGAAGCGAAAGGCCATTTGGTTTTATGTGGTCCTTTTTCAGATCATCCTTCCGGTTTGGTTGTCGTCAATGCAAGAGATAAAAATGAAGCAACGATATTGGCCGAGCAAGATCCATTTGTAAAGGAAGGTTATCGATCTTTTGAAGTACGCACCTGGAAAATTGCCTGCGAAGAAAATAACTATTTAGGATAACACAATCCTTGCAAACGATCTCGGTATTCGAAACTTTACTCAGTCAATTTTTGCGAGCGCTAAAAAAGTCACATTGATTTCTGAAAAGAGCTTCTCGTCAACCAGTTGAATTTCTTCGAGACATAGCTCCGTTATGGCAGCAAAGGCTCGTTTTAATTCCGTTCGTTCCATCGATTTTACTAAAGTAGTTTCTAGCTTCTTCAGTTGCTCCGAGGGAAGATTATCGACTCCCCTTCCTTGCTTTTCAGGTAAGCAATAACGACGGCAATAAATTGAAATAAGATGATCTCGCATTCCGCTGATAAAAAACTCAACTTGCCAAGGGCGATTGCGCTTTAATGAAGAGCGAACATGTAAGGCGTGTAACCAACACCAACCTACATAGGTAGGAAAGGAAGTCGCCTGGTCATAGGGAATCGTCCCTGTCTTGCCAAAAACCAATTGGAAATTGCTAGCTCGCGCACCAAACTGCTCTTCGGGTACAAAAGCTAAATCAACTTGGAGTGTATCCGAAAGAAGGAAAACTCGATAAACCCATGAACCGCTAGGTACGTCAAAGTGGTGAACGGCCCTATATTCCTCATACATCACTTTTGTATATGACTCGATGACGGCAGGCAGGTGCGAAGTATTTTTAATACCAAAAGCAAGATCAATGTCTGACCACTCATCAAGTTGATTGACACTTGCTGACCCAGTGATTGCGCCGCCACTAATTCGGGAATCACTTTCGGCAATCTTCAGCAAGTTTGTTCGTGTTTGTTCTCGCCACTCTGGAGTAAACATTTTGTGGAGAGTTAGCATTAGGAAGATCTGCCGTCACTTAAGAAATCCCCGTGAAGCCCGGCATTAGACCTTTTTGATTTCGGGTACCTTGGGC
>CAYPZY010000275.1:0-4629 GCA_964415155.1 uncultured Bdellovibrionales bacterium | reverse complement strand
TAGCCGAAGACTCAGGACTTGAAGTCGAAAGCATGGGAAACCTCCCCGGCGTTCATTCGGCCCGCTATGCCGGCCCGAAAGCACGCGATGCTGAAAACTGGGGAAAACTTTTAAAAATGATGAATCTTAAAGCCGTCGCCAATCGCAAAGCCCAATTTCGTTGCGTGATGATTTTAAAAGGACCTGGCAACATCGAAAAAGTTTTCGAAGGGAAATTGCCTGGAGAAATTACAAAAGCGGCGCGCGGAACCAACGGTTTTGGTTACGATCCGATCTTCCAACCGCAAAATCAGCAAAAGACCTTAGCAGAAATGGAGCTCGCTGAGAAAAATCGCATTTCTCATAGGGCTGAAGCCATTTCAAAGCTAGCTGAATATTTGAAGAATTCCGTTGAACAATCCCAATAAAATGAGTAGAAATTCCTGATCATGAAGGGTTTTAAAATTTTTACCGGCAATTCAAATCCTGAGTTTGCGCGTCGCATTGCTGCTGACGCCGGTGTCGAGCTTGGCCATTGTGATGTGGCTCGCTTTGCCGATGGTGAAGTGCAAGTAGAAATTCATGAAAGCGTTCGCGGTTCACACGTGTTTGTTATTCAAAGCACTTGTCCTCCTGTTGATCAAAGCTACATGGAACTTTTTATCATGCTCGATGCCCTTCGTAGAGCTTCCGCTTCACAAATTACCGCGGTCATTCCTTACTTCGGTTATGGCCGCCAAGATCGCAAAGTGGCACCGCGCGCGCCCATTTCGGCAAAATGTGTTGCCGATCTTATCACTACGGCTGGCGCTGATCGCATTGTTTGTATGGATCTTCATGCCGCTCAAATCCAGGGTTTTTTCAATGTACCTGTGGACCACTTGTTTGCCATTCCAACTATTGCTAGAGCTTGGCGTGACCAACTTGGTTTCGGTGATGAATTTGTTGCTGTAAGCCCTGATGCGGGTGGCGTCGAGCGAGCTCGTGCCTTTGCCAAAAGAATTGAATGTTCTATTGCCATTATCGATAAACGCCGCTCCGGCCCTAATGAAGCTAAAGCCATTAATCTTGTTGGGGATGTTAAAGGCAAAACAGCGGTGATCGTCGATGATATGATTGATACTGCCGGCACGCTTACTCAGGGTGTAGAAGCGCTATTAAAACATGGCGCGAAGGCCGTTCATGCTATTGCCACCCATCCGGTTTTATCGGGCCCTGCTATTCCACGAATTTTAGAAAGTGGTTTACAAAGAGTTTGGGTCACTGATACTATCCCGCTCTCAGCGCAGGCAAAGAATTGTAACAAGCTCCATGTAATTTCGATGTCGGCTGTGATTGCCGAGGCCATTAAACGAATTCACGGAAACGATTCTGTAAGTTCATTGTTTAGTTAGTTTAGTTAATAGATAAGGGGATTCCTATGAAGCATATTGAAATAAACGTCGACAAAAGAGAGCTTGGTAAACACACCTCTCGCACTTTACGTTCCAACAGAAAAGTTCCTGCAATCGTCTATGGACGCAAAGTTAAAAGCACTCCCCTTTTCACCGATGAAAATACGATTTTAAAATATCGCACTTCGCAGTATGAAAATGCGATTTTTAAATTTAAATCTGAAGAGAATGGTTTAAATGGCGTTATGGCCCTTATGAAAGAAGTGGATAACGATCCCGTTTCTCGTCGCCCTGTTCACGTTGATTTCTACGCGGTAGACGAAGGTCAAACAGTACGCGTTTTCGTTGAGGTTAAATTTACAGGTAAACCCATCGGTCTTTCTCAAGGTGGCGTCTTCACGACCGTTACTCGTAACATCGAGATTGAGTGTCGCGTGACTGATATTCCTGAATTCATCAATGGTGACGTCTCCAACCTTAACGTCAACGAATCACTGCACTTGTCTGATCTTAAACTTCCAGAAGGAACAAAAGCTGTTGCAACCGGTGACATCACTCTAGCAACCGTTTCTGTTATCACTGAAGAAGAAATCAAACCGACAACTCCTGCTGCCGCAGATGGTGCTGCTCCTGCCGAAGGTGCTGCTGCTGCCGCTGCTCCGGGTGCTGCTGCTCCTGCTGCAGGCGCTGCTAAAGACGCAAAAGCTCCCGCTGCTAAAGACGATAAGAAAAAGTAATTCGCTTTTTCTAAGAGCGTCTTAAATGTGGTTGATTGCAGGCTTAGGAAATCCAGGTACAAAATATATTTTAAATCGCCATAACGTCGGCTTCATGGTTGCCGACGTTATCGTTAACCTCGCTGGCGGCAAATGGAAAACCGAAAGCAAGGCGCAGGTTTCTAAAATTGAAATCAATGGTCACAGCTGTTTGGTTGTAAAACCGCAGACTTTCATGAACCTGTCTGGTGAAGCCATTCAGCCGCTCATGCACTTTTATAAGATCGGGCCTGAAAGATTATTGGTCGCACACGATGAAGTCGATCAACCGTTTGGCGCCACTAAATTTCAATTTGATCGTGGTCATGGTGGCCAAAATGGAGTGCGCAATATTCATCAGCAGTTAGCAACAGCAAAGTATTATCGCCTACGCGTGGGCATTGGTAGACCTACTAATCCCCAGATTGATGTGGCTACGCACGTCTTGCAAAATTTCAGTGAGCAAGAACAGAAACTTATGCCAGAACTTTTAGAACATTGTTATAAGGGTCTGTTAAGTTTTGTGGAAGACGGATATCAAAAAGCTTCAAGTCTTTTTAATAAAAATATCTTTGAGGGAAAGTAAATGGGATTAAAATGTGGCATCGTTGGTTTACCGAACGTCGGTAAGAGTACTCTATTTAACGCGTTGACCTCTGCAAAGGCCGAGGCGGCAAACTTTCCTTTTTGTACGATCGATCCCAACGTCGGTGTCGTGACCGTTCCCGATGATCGTCTCGATAAAATCGCATCTTTGGTTGGGCCCGAAAAGTTAATTCCCACCGCTATCGAGTTTGTTGATATCGCTGGAATTGTCAAAGGCGCTAGCCAAGGCGAGGGGTTGGGTAATAAATTTCTGGCTAACATTCGTGAAACCGACGCCATCATTCATGTGGTTCGTTGCTTTGACGACCCTAACATCGTGCACGTTTCGGGATCAGTCGATCCCTTGCGTGACATTGACGTTATTAATACTGAACTTGCGCTTGCGGATCTCGATAGCGTTGAAAAGCGCTATAAGAAAATAGAAAAGACCGCTCAGATCGGCACCGATAAACAAGCTAAAATTGAATTTTCAATTGTCTCTAAGATTTATGAAGCCCTTAAAAAGGGACTTCCCGCTCGCTCCGTGATCCCTGAGGAAGCGGAAGTAAAAATCATGAAGGAGCTACAACTGCTTACTTCTAAGCCCGTCCTCTATGCCTGCAATGTTAAAGAAGAGGACTTCTCAGCTGGCGGCAATGACTGGGTTAAAGTCGTCGAAGCACAGGCCAAAAAAGAAAACAATCATGCTATTGTGATTTGTGCCGAACTCGAAGCGCAAATAGCTCAGCTTCCAAAAGAAGAACAAAAAGATTTTCTCGAATCTATTGGTGCTAAGGAGCCAGGTTTAAGTCGACTTATCGTCGGCGCCTACAAACTGCTTGGTCTGGTCACTTACTTTACGGCTGGCAAAAAAGAAGTGCGTGCGTGGACCATCATTAAAGGAATGAAAGCACCGCAAGCTGCGGGCGTTATTCACTCCGATTTTGAAAAGGGTTTTATTCGCGCCGAGACTTACCACTGTGACGATTTATTTTCCCTAAAATCCGAAGCAGCCGTTAAGGATGCTGGCAAATATCGCTCGGAAGGAAAAGAGTACATCGTGAAAGATGGCGACGTGATGTTCTTTAAGTTTAACGTCTAAGGAGTTTTTTTATGAGATCTCTGCCCTTGATTTTTTTCGTATTGAGCGCCTGTACAACTCCAATGTTACGAGTAGATCCTACCAGTGTTTACGATACAAAGTTTGGCTTTAAATTTAAACCACCGACGGTGGGAACTTGGTATCGCACGCCAGCTTCTGAAGGTAATGGTTATGGGTTTGCAAAAGACGTTTACAATAGCGCTTATAAAAAAGAAGGAATAACTCTCTTAGCGGTCGCCAACTATGGCCGCGTTGACGTGAAAGCGTTTCGTGTCGAACCTAAAACTGCAAATCTCAATCACTTTAAGGAAGAAAAAACCAAACAGACTGAAACTGGTCACTTAGAAAAAGTAAAAGCCGACTTCAAACAGATAAAGCACTTGGGTGCTGATTGCTGGTCTTACGATATCACCGCAAAAGATAAACAAACGAAAAGTCCAACAGGTGGCGAAATGCTGGTTTACACTATAGGACTTGTTTGTTTACACCCTAGCGATATCAATCTCTACATTGATATGAGCATGGGACAAAAAATCCCTGCCGGTAGCGCCACGGTAGATCTTTCTAAAGATGAAGAAAGTTTCTTTAAAAGTTTAACGTTTTACTAATTTCTTAAGATCGCCTTCAACATGCCCGTTGAGACATGTTGAGGCGCATTTGGCGATCGCCGATAAAGCTACTTCGCCTTTTCGTTTGCCACGCGCTGACTCTGAGTCTTTAAAAAATCAATAACGGCCGTAGCACTTAGCGCTTGAACATTAGAGCCGCAACTTTTGGCGCAGGAATCAAATGTCCAAGGACACTTAGACCAGCA
>CAYPZY010000274.1:0-4638 GCA_964415155.1 uncultured Bdellovibrionales bacterium | reverse complement strand
TCACTTTTTGACTACGCCGTTCGTGGTTTAAAATATTCTGAGGACCAGGCGCAAAGACGTATCAGTGCCATGCGCCTGCTAAAAGAAATTCCTGAGATTGAAGAAAAAATTGTTACAGGGGAATTAAGTCTAACAAACTTAAGTCTTGCACAATCAGTATTTAGACAAGCACCAACCTCTCGCGAAGAAAAAGTGGAGTTCCTAAAAGGTCTTGAAAACCAATCCACTCGTGAAGCGCAAAAGATAGTCGCTACAAAATTTCCGCAAAAACCTATTGAGAAAACTAAACCCATCAATGAAAAGCAAGTGGTTTGGTCAACGACAATTTCTCTCAAAACAGAAGAGAAGCTAAAAAGAATAAAAGGACTGCTAGCTCACAAATATCCAAATATCGAAAGCGATAAACTTTTAGATCTACTTTGTGATTTAGGAATCAACGAGTGGGATTTGGGAAAGCAAAAAAGCACACGGCAAACACCAGCGGCAGAAAAGAGAACACCCTCAATCATCACCAAAAGAAATGTTTGGAGAAGAGCTGAGAGTAAATGCGAAAACTGCGGGTCGCAGCACGCATTACAAACCGATCACGTGGCACCCTATGCGCAGTTTGGTTTAGCAGGAGAGGAGAACCTAAGACTTTTATGCAGGAACTGTAATCAGCGGGCCGCGATAAAAAGTTATGGAGTTGAGAAGATGGATGTGTTTTTGAACCAGCAGTCGCAGAGGCGTTTGCGGTTTTGAATAAGTTTAATCGCTGCGGGCTGCGAGTTTGAATATGATCAGCTGTCCATAAGCATGCGGCTTTGAACGAATTTACTCGGCAACGACGCTGCCGCATAGAGCAAGGCAGCGCTTGGCGTAAGACCACCGCATGGAGCGAGGCTGCAGCATAGAGCGAGGCTGCCGCATAGAGCGAGGCTTCCGCATGGAGCAAGACCACCGCATGGAGCGAGGCTGCCGCATAGAGCAAGACCACCGCATGGAGCGAGGCTGCCGCATAGAGCAAGACCACCGCAAGCAGCTTAAGCGATACAACACTTTGCCGCACAGAGCCCGACTAGCTCACTGCCACCTTGGGCGCCCAAGGTAAGACCGAGCAGCAAAACTCCGCCGGCCAGCCTAATATCTTATGAAAGTGCCTTAGCAATCGCTAAAAAACTTTTAGCTTCGAGTGAAGCGCCACCAACCAGAAAGCCGTCGATGTTTTTCTGTTTAGCAAGTTCGACGGCATTATCGGGTTTAACACTGCCGCCGTAAAGAATGGAAATTTCATCGGCTGGCCCACCGATATGAGAGATAGTTTCGCGTAAAATAGCATGCGCTTCTTCTGCTTGCTGAACGGTTGCGACTTTGCCAGTGCCGATGGCCCAAACGGGTTCGTAAGCTACAACGATCGGCTTTCCAACAACGGCGCCTTTGAAACCATTCTTAAGTTGCGTAACGATGATCTCTTCGGTCTCTCCACGTTCGCGCTGTTCTAAGTCCTCACCCACACAAAGCATGGGGATCAAGCCAAGGGACTGGGCATTGCGAACTTTTTTGTTGAGCATTTCTTCCGTTTCACCAAAAAGCTTTCGTCGTTCGCTGTGACCAATTAAGACGTAACTCGCGCCCATGGCTTTTAAAACTTCCATGGAATTTTCACCGGTAAAAGCGCCCTGGTTTTCAAAATAACCGTTCTGCCCTCCCCATTTCACATTACCCGCCTTTGCGGTTTCAATAGAAACAGCAAAAGCGCTAAGGGCTTGCGGAAAAATAATAACATCAGATTTAAGGCCTGTGCTTTCGGGTAAAAATTCTTGCAAAAAACTTTTCGCCTGAGCCGGAGTTTTAAAAAGTTTCCAGTTAGCCGCAGCAATTTTCTTAGCCAATCGATTCCTCGCGTTTGGTTTTTCGTAAAGATTCAAGACCTGGCAGCTGATCTCCCTGAAGATATTCAAGGCTAGCTCCACCGCCCGTCGATATATGAGTCATCTTGTCATCCATACCCGCGGCCTTCACCGCTGCCGCGGAGTCGCCGCCACCAACAATAGTGTCGGCTTCGAGATTTGCTAGAGCGGTTGCTACAAAGAAGGTACCGTGAGCGAAGGGCTCTCTCTCAAAAATTCCCATCGGACCATTCCAAAAAACCGTTTTCGCAGCCTTAAGGGAGCTGCCAAAAAGTTTTTCTGTCTTTGGACCAATATCGACACCCATCCAGCCCTGCGGAATCTTTTCGTCGTTAGTTGTTTGAACATCACCGTTGCCGTCAATACTTTTACTGATTTTGTGATCAATTGGTAAAAGTAATGGTTTACCACGACTTTCCATACGCGCCAAAAGATCGCGAGCGAAGTCGACTTTGTCCTTTTCGACCAACGAGGATCCAACTTCAACATTTTTGGCTTTCAAAAACGTATAAGCCATGGCGCCGCCAACAATGATGCCATCGATTTTATCAATGAGCCTTTCGATCAGGCCGATCTTATCACTGACTTTAGCGCCACCCATGATGACCCAGTAAGGATGCGTGGGATTTTCAACGACTTTGTCGAGCATTTGAATTTCTTTTTGCATCAAAAATCCGGCAGCACGTTTGGGCATCATTTTCGGTAGTTCTGAAACACTACAATGGGCACGATGAGAAGCACCGAATGCATCGTTCACGTAGACATCAATGTAGCTAGCAATAGTAGCGGCAAGCTCGCGACCATTTTTTTCCTCATCAGTGGAGAAACGTAAATTCTCGAGCATGATCATCTGATTTTTTTTAAGGCTACCAAAAAGCGCCTTCGGGGCATCGGTATCAGGATCTTCAACCAAAATAATATCGTAGCCATACTTGTGAGTGATATAATTGGCGACAGGTTCTAAAGAATACTTTTGGCGATCTTCCGGCTTTTTGGGGCGGCCCAAATGGGATCCTAAAATGATGATCGCACCTTGTTTCATCGCGTACTCGATCGTTGGCATCGCCGCAACAATACGAGTGTCGTCAGTCACCTTGCCATCTTCCATGGGTACGTTGAAGTCGACGCGAATAAAAACCTTTTTGCCTTTGAGATCCAACTGTTCAATGGAAGTTACACCACGTAGACCGCGACTCACGACTTATAAACCTTTCTCGATCATGTACAAAGCCATGTCGACCATACGATTTGAAAAACCAAATTCGTTATCATACCATGAGAACACTTTCGCCATACGCGGACCAGTCACCATGGTACTTTGAAGGTCAACAATTGAACTGAAAGGATTGCCGTTGAAGTCACAGCTAACAAGTGGTTCTTTTTCGGTAGTTAAAATTCCGCGCAAATAAGTTTTTGACGCCTCTTCAAGAGCGGCATTAACAGATTCTTTATTGAGATCCTTTTTCGAAATAAAGTTGAAATCAACCAAGCTGACGTTGGGAGTTGGCACGCGTACAGAGATGCCATCGATACGACCTTTCAGCTCCGGCAACACCAAACCGACCGCTTTCGCAGCGCCAGTGGTAGTGGGAATCATCGAGAGAGCAGCAGCGCGGGCTCTACGCAAATCTTTGTGAGCTGTATCTAAAATGCGCTGATCGAGTGTGTAAGAATGAATCGTCGTCATCATCCCGTATTCGATACCGAACTTTTCATTCAAAGCGCGCGCGAGAGGAGCCAAACAATTTGTCGTACATGAGGCGTTACTTAAAACCTGATGTTGGCTGGGATTGTATTTGTCGTGATTGATGCCGTAGACGACTGTCATATCGACACCATCTGCAGGGGCGGAAACCAAAACTTTTTTAGCGCCACCTTGAATATGTTTAATAAAATCTTCTTTACCTTTGAAGGCGCCGGTACATTCTAAAACAATGTCGACTTCCCAATCTTTCCAGGGAATTTGTGCAGGATCTTTGGTTTTGCTGTACTTAATTTTTTTACCACTCACTTGAAGGAAATCATCCCCAGCGCTGACTTCACCGGGAAAACGTCCATGTGTGCTATCGTATTTCAACAAATGCGCCGATTCTTGAGGACCGCCTAGATCGTTAATGCCGACGATATCAAGTTTATCAAAACCGGCGCGAAAAAGAATTCTACCAATTCGACCAAAACCATTTATACCAACACGGGGCTTACGCATATTTGTCTCCATCTATTTACAAAAAATATCAGAGAGCAAACTAGGCCTTACGTCGCTAAAAATCAAGGCCAATATAATTTGGGAAAAAGGCGTTTCGCATTTTTCTTAAGCTGAGTAGCTAATGTTGTTTCCTCTATGCCCAGGATTTGGGATACCATTTGGGCAGTATGGATGAGAAGCGCCGGTTGATTTTCTTTGCCACGATGGGGCGTTGGCGCCATAAAGGGCGCATCGGTTTCAATATGAATGCGGTCTACAGGCAAGGACTTTATCGTTTCACGAAGAGCTGTCGCATTCTTAAATGTACAAACCCCACTTAAAGAAATGTCCCATCCCAATGCCAGAGCTTCGTTGGCAAGCCATTGGCTGCCAGTGAAACAATGTAAAACACCTCGCACTTTACCAGAATACTCTTTGAAAACCTCAATGGTGTCTTGCTCGGCATCGCGAGTGTGAATTTCAACCGGCATATCGTGTTTAGCAGCTAGCTGCATTTGCCGACGAAATCCCGCAAGTTGCACTTCTTTTGGCGAACGGTTGTAA
>CAYPZY010000273.1:0-4645 GCA_964415155.1 uncultured Bdellovibrionales bacterium | reverse complement strand
GAGATTGGTTTTTAAAATCGTCTCTTCGAAGTCTCGTTTGCCCACGTAGCGGCCGGTGTTGACGTCGATGACCACTAGCGCTTCGGCCTCATCGAAAACAATGTAACCACCAGATTTAAGCCAGATTCTTCTTTCAAGCGAACGCGAAATTTCGAGATCGATGTCGTAAACATCAAAGAGGGGTTTAGTGCCTTTGTAAAAGCGGATTTTATCTTTGTAGTGCGGCATGAACTGCGAAATAAATTTAACGATACTGATGTAGACGTCATGGTCATCAACCAAGACTTCAGAAACATCTTCGCTAAGCATGTCGCGAAGAGCGCGCAAGGACACGTCGAGTTCGGCATGAACCAAGCCTGGATTCGTGCGTTTTTCATAGCTTTGATAGATGTCTTTCCATAATCGCTCTAAATATTCTAAGTCACGCGCTAAGGAATCCTCGGACGTACCTTCGCCAGCGGTTCTGACGATGACACCGCCTTTGGGTTTTGCCGCCTTAAGAATGGCTAGCAGACGATCGCGTTCTGCGGCCTCTTCGATACGACGAGAAATTCCCAAATGATTCACTGTTGGCATAAACACGATTTGTCTAGCCGGTAACGAAATGTGTGTAGTAAGGCGCGCTCCTTTTGTACCGATCGGATCTTTCGCTACTTGAACTAAAAGGTTTTGCCCTTCTTTGATAAGTTGTTCGATGGAAACTTTGATTTCAGGACGCTCTTGCTCTTGGTCATCTAAGTGAAGCTGTTCCCCAGAATTGCTACTGGTAGACTCCTCTTCCTCCTCAGCACCAACGACATCTGGCAAAGCATCGACGTCTTCGCGCACGTCGCCAACATACAGAAAACCGGCGCGATCCAAACCGATATCTACAAAAGCCGCCTGCATTCCAGGAAGCACTCGCGCGACAACGCCCCGATGAATGGACCCTACCAAGGTCGGGGAAGCACGCCTTTCAATTTTAAGATCGACCAACATTTCATTTTCAATGTAGGCAACGCGAGTCTCAACTGGTCTAACATTGATAAGGATTTTACCCATTTATTTCACCTAGTTATTAGTCGTCTAAAAGGTCCAGCAGATTAAATGTACGACAATTTATCCCGATAAGTCACTATGGTTATAGGGTTATAAATCTATTTGCAAGGAACCTGATGGCAAAAATTGATGACCTCTTTAAATTAATGATCGCCGAGAATGCTTCGGATCTCCACTTGCGTGCGGGAAGCCCACCAAGTTTGCGAATCAATGGCGAAATTGTTCCCATAAAATACCGTTCATTAACTGACGAAGAGTGTCGGGCGCTGATTTTTGAAATCCTCAACGAAGTCCAAATCGAAGAACTAAAAACACATTGGGAGCTCGACTGCGGTTACGCTGTTGAGGGATTGGGCCGCTTTCGCGTTAACGTTTTTTTTCAACGAATTGGTATCGGGGCAGTTTTTCGGGTGATTCCCGAGAAAGTAAAAACTCTCGACGAGATGGGCCTTCCTCAGCAATTAAAACCACTGATCGCTGTTGATAAGGGTTTGGTTTTAGTGACGGGACCAACTGGTTCTGGTAAGTCGACAACCCTTGCTTCGATGATCAATGAAATCAACGTTTCCGACCGTTGCCATATTATCACCATTGAAGATCCCATTGAGTTTGTGCATACACCTGTGAAGTCGTTGATCAGTCAACGTGAAGTTAAAAGTCACACGCTGTCTTTTGCTAACGCGCTTCGCGCCGCCCTTCGTGAAGACCCAGATATTATTCTTGTGGGTGAGTTACGCGATTTGGAAACAATCTCTCTTGCAATGACCGCGGCAGAAACAGGTCACTTAGTGTTTGCCACACTTCATACGAACAATGCTTCGAAAGCCATCGATCGTGTCATCGATGTTTTTCCTCCGGAACAACAAGCGCAAATTCGCGTTATGCTTTCCGAGAGTTTGCGCGGAGTTGTTGCGCAAGGATTACTAAAAAGAATAGATGCCAACGCTCGCGTGGCGGCAATTGAAATCTTGGTGAATACCACCGCCGTTGCCAATCTTATTCGCGAGGGCAAAACGTTTCAAATACCTTCGGCAATGCAAACTGGCGCCCAGGCGGGAATGATTACTTTTGACAATAATCTCGCCGACCACATCGCCAACGGCCGCATCAGTAAAACATCGGCCGAAGCATTTCTAGGTCGCAAATTGCAAACTGTTGGAGCTGAACGCCCACAATTTGAGAGTGCGTCGGGTCCAAACACGGCAAATTACGGCATTAAAAAACGCGCTTAAAAATTCCAGGAATAAGAAAGTGGTGTGATGCGAATTTCATTTTGCATTTTGTAAGTCTCAGCGACCATGCGATTGTTCAGTTCGAGATCGTATTCAAGTCCATAAAATTCAGTCGGGCGCGCGGCCGCTTTGTAGGTGGTATAAATAGTTCCCGCAAAGATACCAAGGGCAAATCCTACCGCTATGTTTGACAAACGGTCTTGGGGTCGCCCGTAAAAACTGAGCGTGCTCAAACCCAAAATGGCGCCAGACAACCCGGCAAAAATAATGGTGGCGAGTTGCCGACGGGGACCAAAAGATCCCTCTTTGTTAGAAGTAGTTTGAGCTATCGCCGATGTCGCGAAGAAACTCATCAAAAGTAAAATGGCGATAATCTTTTTAAAGACTAACAAAAAGCCTCCATCTATATTCATTGAACTTCATCGCCTATTTTTTGACAATGTTTTTATCTATTGATATTTTCAATCCATTGCCAAAGGAGGGCAAAAATGCGCAGCGCAGATAAAAAGGTTACCTTGCGCGAACCAGCCGATATTTGCCCGTTCATAGAGCAAACACTTTTGGTACCTCAAGCGACAAAGCAAGATATTGTGGATCTCTGTGAAGATGCGCTCAAATACAAATTTCGCGGCGTTTGTGTTTTACCCACAAACATTGTGGCCGCAAAAATTGTCTTAGGATCAGCCGATTGCAAAATCATATCCGTTGTAGGATTTCCCCTGGGAGGTACAACCTCTAAAGCCAAGGCTTTTGAATCTATTGAATGCATCGACCTAGGCGCTACCGAGATTGATATGGTCATCAATATCGGCGCCTTAAAGTCGGGAGAAAATCAATTTGTTGAAAATGACATTCAGTTTGTTGTAAAGGCGGCCCGAGGACTTCCGGTAAAAGTCATTATCGAAACCAGCCTACTAACAGAAGAGGAAAAATCGCGAGCGGTTTTTTTGTGTTTACGCGCCGGAGCCCAGTATGTGAAAACTTCGACTGGCTTTTCTGGCGGGGGTGCTACTTTGCCTGATATTCGTTTAATAAGACAACTAGTCGGCGACAAAATGAAAATCAAAGCAAGTGGCGGAATTAAATCTTTTGCCGATGCTAAAGCTCTTATCGAGGCGGGCGCCGACACGCTCGGTACTAGTCGCGGCGTCGAAATTATAAAAGGTTTAGAAACAGGTGCAGGTTATTAGTGTTTATTCCCGCCGAAATCATCAAAAAAAAGCGTAACGGTCTTAGCAATAGCAAAGAAGAGATCGAGTTTCTCGTAGATAGCTTTACCAACAAACAGCTGCCAGAATATCAAATGTCAGCATGGTTAATGGCCGTCTTCTTTAAGGGGATGACCTCGGAAGAGACTCATTATCTCACTCAATGCATGCTAAATTCAGGAACCAAATTTCCGCGCAGCCCTCTGGCAGTGGATAAGCACAGCACCGGTGGTGTTGGCGACAAAACGAGTCTCATACTGGCGCCAATCGTGGCGGCCGCAGGTCTTAAGGTACCGATGATCTCAGGGCGAGGACTCGGCCACACAGGTGGCACCGTTGATAAGCTGGAAAGTATTCCGGGATTCAATCCTCAAATTGATCGCCAAACTTTTTTTCGAGCTTTAGAATCCATTAATTTTGCAATGATAAGTCAGACAGATGATATTTGCCCGGCTGATAAAAGAATTTATGGCCTTCGTGATGTCACAGCAACAGTAGAATCACTTCCGCTTATTTGCGCCAGTATCATGTCAAAAAAATTAGCCGAAGGAATCAGCGGATTAGTTTTAGATGTGAAATTTGGCAGCGGCGCTTTTATGAAAACTTTAGATCAAGCCAAGGAGTTGGCGCAAAATCTAATTCGTATCGGTGAACAAGGGTCGGTAAAAACACTGGCGTTCTTAACCAATATGAGCGAACCGCTGGGAAGATTTGTCGGAAATTCTTTAGAAGTTGAAGAATGCCTCGCGATTCTTAAGAATGAAGGTTTAGGTCGCTGGCAAAACAAAGATTTTGAAGATACTCGCCAACTCAGTTTAGAACTTGCCGGTGCGATGATTTACATCGGCGGCAAGGCAAAATCCACGGAAGAGGGAACCGCTGTCGCCGACGGAATTTTAAAGTCAGGAGCAGCCTATACAAAATTTGTTGAATTGTGTGGCATTCATGGCGGCAAGCTTGAAAATTTACCTAAGCCTGGAAAGGGCTTCACCGTAAAAAGTTCTACCACAGGCCACGTTCAATCTTATAATTGCGAACAAGTCGGCATTTCCGCCATCATGCTAGGTGCGGGTCGGTTTAAAAGCTCAGACATCATTGAGCCCACTGCTGGAATTGAGATTTTCAAAAAAATTGGCGATAAAGTAGAAAAAGGTGATGCTTTATTTA
>CAYPZY010000272.1:0-4652 GCA_964415155.1 uncultured Bdellovibrionales bacterium | reverse complement strand
ACAGTCCATATTCTCACTGTTGAAAATCCCATTGAATTTGTTTTTGAAAATAAAAAATCATTTATCAGTCAGCGCGAACTCGACCATGATGCCGAATCACTCGCTGTTGCTCTTAAGCAGATTGGCCGACAAGATGTGGATGTTGTTTTTGTCAGTCAAATGGATACCCCAGAAGCCATTGAAGCGGCCCTGCGGCTCGCAGAAACCGGTCACCTCGTGCTTTCAACTTTTCACACGCAGTCGGCCGTTGATACTATTCAACGGATTGTGAGTTTGTGTGAACCGAATCAACAAGAAAGGGTTCGGCTTCTTTTAGCAAGTAACCTTAAGGCCGTGATCAGTCAGGATTTAGTAATCGATGCTGATGACAGACTTATTCCTGTGAACGAAGTACTATTTGTTAATTCAACTATAAGTAAAGCGATTCGTGAAAATAAGATTCAAGATATTTATGAAAAAATGCACGTGGGACAAGAAAAGTCGGGCATGGTTACCTTAAATCAAAGTTTATTGGCGCTTTTGTTACGAAGAAAAATTGAACTCAAAACAGCTTTTGATTGTACGAGCGATCCTGAAGAGTTTGATTCGCTTTTAAAGAAGGCGGGAGTATAACGAATGGCAACATTCCGCTTTGAAGCTAAAGCTAACGACGGCCGCCTACTGAAAGGCACCATCAAAGCAAAGAATGAAACGGAAGCGCGTGTTCGCCTTCGTGCGGAACACCTCTCGCCCGTTGTTGTAGATTTAGTTCAAAGCAGCGGAAAAAAACGCAACGTCGCGCGCGTACCAATCAAAGATCTGCAGATTTTTACTCGCCAGTTTGCCACACTGGTAACCTCTGGCGTTCATGTCATTCAATGTTTACAAATGTTAGCTTCTTCGGCGTCCTGTGAACCGTTACGAAATACCATTCACAATATTATTGATGATGTTAACAAAGGAAGGACCTTGGCGGCGGCAATGGATGAGCATCCGCAAGTGTTCGATAAGCTCTATCGCAACATGATTCGCGCCGGCGAACAGAGTGGAGTGCTAGATGTGGTTTTGGGTCGATTGGCCATTTACATCGAGAAAACCGTAAAGTTGCGTAACAAAATTCGGGGTGCGATGTTCTATCCCGCCGTTATCATAATGGTCGCCGTTGGGGTGATCAGCTTAATCATGATGTTTGTTGTCCCTAAATTTAAACAAATGTTTGGTTCACAAGGCAAAGAATTGCCGGGGCTCACGCAATTGGTGATTGATATCAGCGAGGGGTTTGCCAACTACTGGTACGTCGTCCTTATTGCGGTGACCCTTTTGGGAATCACGTTTTATCAATGGTCCCGCACGGAGGCGGGAAAAAGAAAAATTGATCATTTTATATTAATGGTTCCCGTTATTGGCGGTGTAATTCAGAAAGGTGCGATTGCAAGATTTTCGCGGACTCTATCAACTCTTTTGACTTCGGGTATTCCGATTGTCGAGGCTCTCGATGTTTCCTCAAAGGTCGTTAATAACTGGGATATAGAGAAAGCATTTCAAGAATCCAGGGAGTCAATTGTTGGAGGAAAAACTATCGCTGCACCTCTCGCAAAGCACGCGGCTATTCCCAACATGGTGACGCAAATGATTTCAATTGGTGAGCAGTCGGGATCGTTGGATGCGATGTTAAATAAAGTGGCCGACTTTTTTGAGGAAGAGGTGGATGTTGCCGTGGGGACTATGACCACACTCATTGAACCAATTTTAATGGTAGTTTTGGGGACGATCATCGCTTTTATCGTAATAGCGATGTATCTGCCGGTATTTAATATGGCTAGTACGTTTGGGGCGTGATGACTTTTATTGACGGAAAAGATCAGCGAGTAGCCAAGTTTGACTTTAGCTCGAACATCATTCAGATGCTCGTTGTTGAAGTCATTCGTGTTGGATTTTATGTGTCGATACTGCTCATCACTGCGATGTTAAGTATCCAGCAACCCCACTTTATTAATCAGGACTTGATCAATCCCGTTTACGGTCTTTTGATTTGTGCTTTTTTAGTTCACTACGTCTATATAAACTTTTTCGATCTCACTCTTAAAACCTGGTATGTCAAAGCAGCTCTTTTCGCGTTTGACACTTTACTTCTGACGGCACTGATTTATCACTCCGGAGTGAGTCAGTCGATATTTCTGTTCTTGTTTTTGGTTAATATCGCACTTTGTGGGCTTATCTTTCACATCCGAGGTGCTATTATTCTGGCACTGTGGACATCTATACTTTTCAGCCTGCTACTGTTAATTGGACACGATGAAGTGGGACAAAAGGTCATTTACGTTTTAGGAATTAACAATCTCGCTTTCTTTGTCGTGGCTTTTCTATCGGGAGTATTGAGCGAACAGATCAACTTTATGGGAAGCGAACTCAAAGAAAGAGGGCGCGATCTTAAAGTCTTACAAGATTTTAATAAGCTTATCGTGGATAACATCACAACCGGTATTGTGACGATTGATCCTCAGGGCAAAGTCATTCATTTTAATCCATCAACACTGACCATTCTAAATAAAACTAATAATCTTATCGGCTCCAACATTACAACGATCTTCGCGCAGTTTGCCGATTATTTTGACAAATCGAAAGAATTTTTAGTAGCTGAACGAATCCCCCGGCGACGCATATTACATCTGAAAAGCGAACTTGGCGAAAAGAGTGTCCTGGAACTTGTCACTTCTCCACTTCGTGGTGGCAGAGGGGAAGTAACAGGCTACATCTTGTTGTTCCATGACTTAACGGAGATATTCCGTCTTGAAACCGAGGTTAAGCAGGCTGAAAAAATGGCGGCGATCGGTCAGTTGGCTGCCGGTATAGCCCACGAGATTCGCAATCCGCTTGCAAGTATTAGTGGAAGCGTCGAGTTGCTGTTTTCACTCTTAAAAAGTCAGACTTCTGATGAGCAAAAACTGATGTCGATAGTCATGAAGGAAATTGATCGTCTCAATGGTCTTATTTCGGAATTTTTGGATTTTGTGCGTCCCGAAGGCTCCGTTGAAAAAGTTGTGAATCTCAATGAGGTAGTGAATAATATTGTCGATTTAATAAAAATGAATAAAAAATTAAATCCTAATGTCAGCTGCAATGTGACCCTCAACGCTCGCAAGTCGATTTTAGGAAATGCCAACAAGCTTAAGCAGGCGCTTTTAAATATTGTGATCAATGCCTTTCAGGCCATGGAAGGTAAAAGTAGCGGCTACGTTTTTATTTCGACGACCGACCAAGATGACAAAGTCATTCTTAAGATTCGTGATGAAGGAGTCGGTATGAACGAGGGCAACTTGAAAAAAATATTTGAACCCTTTCACACCACGAAAAAGAGCGGGACAGGTTTGGGATTGGCCGTTACGCATAAGATAATCGAAGTCCACAGGGCGAAAGTATTTGTCGATAGCGAATTAAATAAGGGGACCGAGTTTACTATTGAATTCCCATCTAATCATGAAGTGATAGCGACGGCGAGCCCTGAAAAACAAGAAGAAGCAAAAGAACTCAATAATGTAAAAGTTTTAGAACAGACAACAAAATTAAATGACAGCAAAAGGGGAACATCATGAAACAGAGAATACTTGTTGTTGATGACGAAGACTCAATTCGCGAGTTTTTGGATATCATGCTCAAAAAGGAAGGATATGCCGTGACGTTGGCCGAAGATGGTCAGCAGGCTATTGATGTCCTGAAAGGCAAGTCGTTTGACTTAATCATTTCAGATTTACAGATGCCAAACGTAACCGGTATCGAGTTGTTAAAGCATGTAAAAGATAACTATCCAAACATTCTTTTTATGATGATCACTGCTTTCGGTACAACGGAAACTGCGGTCGAAGCGATGAAAATGGGCGCTTATGATTACATAACCAAGCCCTTTAAGATTGACGAAGTTCGTATTAACATTGCGAACGCTCTTCGCAGCCAAAACTTAGAGGTTGAGAATCGTACTCTCAAAAAGGAACTTGAAGTTGAGTACAGTTTTCAAAACATCGTTGGTAATTCAGAGCCGATGCACAGAATTTTTGATCTCATTAAACGCGTTTCCTCGGCACCGACAAATGTTTTGGTTACGGGAGAATCAGGTACTGGTAAAGAGCTTATTGCTAAAGCAATCCACTACAACGGACCTTTGAAAAATAAACCCTTTGTCACGATCAACTGCGGTGCAATTCCCGAGACGTTAATGGAATCAGAAATGTTCGGTCATAAAAAGGGTTCTTTCACGGGTGCTGTCGCTGATAAGTCGGGTCTTTTTGAGGTGGCCAGTGGCGGAACACTGTTCTTGGACGAAGTAGGGGAATTACCTTTAACGATTCAGGTAAAACTTTTGCGCGCAATTCAAGAAAAAGTTATTCGTAGAGTGGGTGCAATTGAAGACATCAAAGTCGATGTGCGCCTTATTGCAGCTACTAACAAGGTTTTAGAGGATATGGTAGCGCAAGGAAGTTTTCGGCAAGACCTTTTTTATCGCTTGAATGTTATCAATATCAAAACGCCATCTCTTAGAGAGCGCCGCGACGATATCCCGATTTTAGCTGGTCACTTTCTTAAGAAATACGTCGACAGGCTCGGCAAACAAATTAATGGAATTTCGCACGAAGCAATGGAAGTTCTTAAAAAGTATGATTATCCGGGTAACGTAAGGG
>CAYPZY010000271.1:0-4656 GCA_964415155.1 uncultured Bdellovibrionales bacterium | reverse complement strand
ATATCCACTGGCATACTTGGGCCAGCTTCCTTGATGACTTGACCTTTATCATTTGTCATTTGGCGAACTTTGCCCGAAATTTTTCCGAGCGCGACGTGGTCACCTGTTTTTAAGGTGCCGTCTTGTACCAGTACAGTGGCGACGTTACCACGGCCTTTTTCCATACGGCTTTCCACAACAACACCCTTGGCGGAGCGGACTGGATTAGCTGTTAGCTCTTCCATTTCTGCGACCAGCGCCAACTGCTCTAACAATTCGTCGATACCTGTTTTTTGAAGCGCTGAAACCGGCGCGAAAATAGTACTACCACCCCATTCCTCAGGAACAAGTTGGAACTCCGTTAATTGCTGTTTAATGCGGTCAATATTTATGCCAGGTTTATCAATCTTGTTTACAGCTACCACGATCGGCACGTCTGCTGCTTTTGCGTGATTGATCGCTTCACCCGTTTGCGGCATTACTCCGTCATCGGCAGCCACCACTATCACGGCAATATCCGTAACATTAGCTCCACGAGCTCGCATCGAGGTAAAGGCCTCGTGGCCGGGAGTATCGATGAAAGTCACTGAGCGACCACTCTCTAGATTTACATTGTAGGCACCAATGTGCTGAGTGATACCGCCAGCTTCTTTAGCTGCGACTTTGGCACTACGAATAGAATCCAAAAGCGTCGTTTTACCGTGATCCACGTGACCCATGACTGTAACGATTGGAGCGCGGCCAACGCGTTCTGCTTCAAGATCGCCGAACTCGGCTGCTGCTACTAACTCTTCTTCAGATAGCGCCACATTTTGCGCTTCAAATTTAAATTCGGGAACAATCAGAGCGACTGTATCGAAATCCAAAAGTTGATTTTCGTTAGCACTCACACCATTCGTCATTAACACTTTGGTGAGCTGAGCTGACTTAACTCCGAGTTGCTGGGCCAAATCACCAACGGTAATCGTGCCAAACACTTTTACAACCCGCTTGCTGGCTTTTGGCATTGTGATTTCTGTTTTCTTAGCTTCGCGATTTAAAAGGCCCTTCTTCTTTTTGGGCTGAAAAATCATTTCGCGTTTGCGGAATTCGGTCGCTGAAAAATGGGTGTTTTCTTCTGATTCGAAAGCGGTTTTACGACGTTCGACCTCTGCTTCACTTTCCACTTGAGCAACAAAGCCAGCGCGAATGTTTCGTTGCGCGCCAGTGCGAGGGACTCTTACCTCTTTTGAAGGTGGAAGCGTTGACATCGCTGATGACCCTGTTGACATTGGTCGTGGCGAGCGCGGGCCTGAGGGGCCACGTTCACTACGCATTTGATTTTCTTTTTCTTTAACACGTGTGAGATCCATCTTGCCCACAATGTTTCTACGAATCACACCTTTGCTTCCGCCCTCAGCTGGTGTTGGCATTACAACTTCATATTTTGCCGGACGTTTCGCTTCAACAGACGCCTCAGGAGTTGGCTCGACAGGAGCTTGCTGCGCTTCTACCTCAGGAGTTTCAACCGCGGGAGCTTCTTCGACCACTTCTGGTTCCGCTGCCGCCGCCGCCGCCGCTGCCTCTGCCGCCGCTGCTGCTGCGGCTGCTTCTTGTGCAGCAATCTCTGCCTCAGTTGGCTTTCTTCGTAAAACGATTCCTGACGACTTTCCTTCTTTAGGTTCTGCTTTAGCACCAACTCGACTCACTGCCTTTTTAGGAGCCGCTTTATCACCGACCGCTTTTTTAACAGCAGGAGCTTTCTTCGGGGTTTTTGGCTTTTCATCGTCAGCCGCCGCCTTCTTCCGAACAGTGGTTTTCTTGGCTTTGCCGGTGACCGTCTTTTCTTCCGAAAGTTTATTGCGAATTTTTTCGATTAATTCCTGATCTAAATCCACCATGTGACTTTTGATCGGAAGCTTCCATTCACGAATCTTGTTCATGAGAGCTAAAGTTTCCATTCCAATTTCTTTGGCGAATTCAAACACTTTCATTTGATTCAATCTTTACTCCGTAAAAAGTTATTCTTTGGCTTGATCGTTTTGTTCGTTAACTTTTTCTTTTTCTTCTGTGTTCAATTTAGCTAATTCTGCTTTCAACATCTCATCAGCTTGAGCTTTTGCCTGGGCGCTTGTATCCACTTTGCTCTCAGGAGCCTTAGTGGGCGGTTGTGGCACTCCACCTTCTGCCTCATATTTAGCAGCAATGGACTTAGAATCGTCAATCAGCTTTTGCGCCTTTTCCTTGTCGCCATAACCGGGTATTCCCATAATATCTTCGACTGCCGATTGAGCTATACTTTGGAAACTGCCAAATCCAGATTGGAAGATATTTTGCGCCATCGTCTCAGTCATTCCTGGAATCAACATAATATTGAAAATAGACTCAGCGGTTCTTTGAGCAGCATTAGAGTCAGATAAGATATCTAATTTCCAACCTGTTAATTTCGCCGCAAGTCTGACGTTCTGACCCTTTTTACCAATTGCTAAACTCAACTGGTGATCAGGAACAACAACCTCCATCTCACGATTGGCTTCATCGACAAACACCTTGGAAATTTCAGCAGGCGCCAAAGCATTACAAACAAAACGTGTAATCTCTTCGTCGAATTGAACGATATCGATTTTTTCGCCTCTAAGTTCTTGCACGATATTTTGAACGCGTGAACCTTTCATGCCCACGCAAGCTCCAACTGGATCAACTGCTGGATCTTTGCTTGAAACAGCAATTTTCGCCCGCGCCCCTGGTTCGCGTGCTGCCGCATGAACTTTCACAATACCATCATAAATTTCTGGAACTTCTAATTCGAAAAGCTTTACTAAATAACGACTATCAGCCCGCGACATGATGATCTGTGGACCTTTAGTTGTTTGCCGAACGTCTGAAATATAGCCTTGAATGCGATCACCAGGCTTAAATACTTCGCCAGGAATCTGTTCACGAGGAGGTAAGTAGGCCTCTGTTCTGCCTAAATCCACTACGATAGCACCACGCTCGATTCGACGAGCGATACCAGAGGCGATATCACCTTTGCGCTGTTCGTATTCGTTAAAAATAATTTCTCGTTCAGCATCGCGCACGCGTTGAGTGATAATTTGGCGAGCGGTTTGTGCAGCAATCCGGCCTAAATCTTTTGTTTCCAATTTAATACCAATAGAATCTTTAATTTGCGCATCGGGATTTAATTTATGCGCCTCATCGAGAGTGATTTCGATTTGATCGTCCACAAAATCTTCATCTGTTACAACTTCGCGAAATTCAAAAAGCTCGACTTCGCCAGTCTCTTCATTGTACTGAGCTTCGATATCTTTGTAGGTGCCATATTTTTTTCGGGCCGCCATCAACATTCCCTGAATCACGGCATCGATAACGATTTGCTTATCGATACCTTTGTCCTTACCAACTGATTCAATCATTCGGCTTAAATCTGAAAACATATTATTAGACACTCGTTCACCTCGTGTTTATTTTTTCTTTAAATTTTTCGCAAAATTAAATACCAATTTAGCTTTTTGAATATCGCTAACGGGAATGAGGATTTTACCTTCGTTGGTAACTAACTCAATCTCACCATTTTCGACCTTCTCAATGACGCCACTAAATTGCTTCTGTCCTTTTTCGTTAAGAGCTCGGTGCGAACGCAAAGTCACTTCTTTGCCAACAGCCGATTGAAAATGTTCAGGCCGACGCAAATGCCGATCTAAACCAGGGCTGGAAACCTCTAGAGTGTAATGTCCACCCGGAATAAGATCCATATTATCTAAATGAAGATTTAATGCTCGTGAGACATTTTCACAGTGGTCAAGGGAAACGCCACCCTCTTTATCGATAAAAATGCGCAGATTGCGGCTGTTGAATTCAACATCGTAAAGTTCGCAACCATTTTGTTTAGCGGCAGCTTCCGCCAAAGGCCACACCTTGCTCACAACATCGTTTGTTACAACAGTCCCCGGCTTTTGCTCGTTCACTTCTTCAACCAATTTTTTACCCTAAATGTCCTATAAAAAAATAGGGCGCTTCCGCGCCCTAAAACTTAAAACGTGTAGGGAATACTTATCAACGTCCCTTCAAAAAAGCAAGCTATTCTGGGTAATTGTAGAGAATTGCGGCGCCACCATCGCGATAGTATTTAGGTCGTGAACCTACTTCTTTGAACCCGCAATTTATGTAGCACTGACGCGCACTTAGATTATCCTGATGCACTTCCAACCGAAGCGGCGCTTGTTGCGCCAAATGTTTCAACAATTGGTTCATTATCCCTAGTCGTGTGAATTCCTTTTTGGTGGCCAAAAACAGAATTTCTCGGTGATCGACGTTTTCGCGATAAAGAATAAATGCCACTAATTTATCAGTTGCGAGAATACCAGCAAGCCCCTTGCCGCCATGCAATTCTTCAGCAATTTGCTCTTTATTCCATTGCTTAATTCCAGGTCTCTGCCAGCTGGAGGCAATTTCCCATATCGCATTAAGATCGGCGGGCTGCACAGGACGAAAGCTGATGTCAGGTGGTAGCGACAAAGTTTCTTACCTTATATTTTTTCTGTAAGACCTCAAACCACTCCTGAAGTCGCTGTTCCACTTTTTGACGACCGAGCAGACTTTTGATCTCTTCTTTTTTTTGAGTCAAAGAGGCGCCTGCGAATTGATTTTGGTTCTTGCGAAAAAACTCTTCGACCTCGACATCGGTTACAGGGACAT
>CAYPZY010000270.1:0-4666 GCA_964415155.1 uncultured Bdellovibrionales bacterium | reverse complement strand
ACGCACTTCGCCAGCTGCGGATAAGATTTATTTAAAAGATGTTGGAAATGAACGTGGGCTAGACCTGGACCAACTATCAACCATTGAGGAAATTTCACAGGATCTAATCCGTCGATGACCTCTTGGTAAAACTTCTGCGCATCTCCTTGAGACTTGGTGTGATTCATACCGTGAACTTCGGCATGATGAACTGGACCATGTAGCTTTTTGACAGTTTTGGTAAGACCGTTGGGTGTAAATTGATATATTTTTGCTTCATGTGAATCGAGCCATATTGTTAGAGCTGACATTCGGATTTCCTTTCGCTTCGTACCTTTTACTGGAGCAATCTTTTCGCCAAGATCAGAACACGTATATTTGAATATAGTTTGAAAAATGGCCATTTTGTCATAGCAATGGAAATCTCGTCAGACTTTTCTTGAGGTTTCGTCGTAGGTTTCGCTAGTATTAATGTATGTGTAAAACCATAAAGCAAAAAGTTCATTTCCAGGCACCGCCGAGCTCGGTTTACAAAATGTTAGCGGACTCTGCGCAGCACACAAAAGTTACTGGAAAGAGATCTTCGATTAGTAAAAAAGTAGGGGGCAGGTTTAAGACGGGCATGGCAATGGGAATTAATGTAGACCTCGTTCCCGGAAAAAGAATTGTTCAGGCCTGGAGAGACGAACATTTTCCATCGGGTATTTTTTCGCTGGCAACTTTTAATTTAAAAAAAACTAAAAATAATGGCACGGAACTTACTCTCATTCATCGGGGTGTTCCTAAAGATCTGATACCAGGAATCGAAATGCATTGGCGGCAAGACTACTGGCAAAAAATAAAAAGTTATTTACTGAAAATTAAAAAGTAACTGGCTAAAAATTTGCACCTATCAGCTTATGGCTGAGAAAGATAAAAAAACTGCCGCCCTCGCTCTCAGTGATCACCGGCAAGCAATTCTGAGCGACTGGGAAAAAAAGGTACGTGCGCAAATTAAGGAAGCGGCAAATTTGCCTCATCCCCTTATTATTGATACGGTACCTGCTTTCCTGGATAATCTCGCTGAAGCATTGTCGGAAGATCATCCTAGAAATTATGCCACCGAAACTAGTACCATTTCACAAGAACACGGTGGAGAAAGAGCTCGTCTCACGAGATATAATCCCGATCATCTCATCAGGGAATTCCAACTTCTGCGTGATACGATTTTAGAATACATTCAGAGAGAGGTACAGCTCACTCCGCGAGATTGGCGTGTTTTTCAAATCTCATTTGACAAATCCATTCAAGAATCAATGCTCGCCTATTTCTTAATTCATAATCGTTTGCGCGAGCAATTTGTTGCTGGCCTCGGTCATGATCTGAGAAATCCTTTGGGCGCCGCTAAGATTTCCGCTGAGTTAATTCTTTTAGCGACAAAAGCAGACCTGACACCTGAAGGTTGGGACGATGTTAGGGGGCTTGCGCAACGTATTGTTTCAATTGTGAAGCGAGCCGATCGCTTAATCCAAGATTTGTTGGATGCAACCGCAATACAAATCGGTGATAAGGTTCCATTGCGTATGGTCGAGGCGGAAATGTTAGCGCTGGTCCGTTCAAGTATTGCCGATTTTGCTCGTCCTCAACAACAGCGACTTCGAGTAAAAGGTGAAACGATCTGGGGATTTTGGGATGAAGAAGCAATTAGAAGGGCCATCGAAAATCTTATCAGTAACGCCATAAAATACGGAAAAAAAGATTCGCTAATTACCCTTGAGATTAAACAAGATGACCAGCGGGTCATACTTTGTGTGCATAATGAGGGGAGTTATATTCCTGCCGAGGAACAAGAAGGTCTGTTTCAACCATTTCGTCGCAGTGAATCTGCACGAAATGGCAAATCCGTCGGTTGGGGGCTGGGATTAGCACTGGTGCGCTCAGTTGCCGAAGGACACGGTGGTAGTATAGGAGTGGAAAGTTCTATCAACGAGGGTACAACTTTTCTCATTGATATGCCGGTTGATGCGCGGCCTTTTCAGAAAGATCCTGCTGAATAAAGGATGGGGCTTTTCCTTTTATTTTGAGCAACATTTGCTCGTATTTAAAACTATTGTCTGCAAATGCGTTTATGGCGAGGCATACGTCTTGCTCTTTGGTGATACAAAACAGGGGGCTTCGCATGCATTCATTTTTTAAATTTACTTTATCTCTTCTAGCTTTTTCATCAACGGTGTTTGGTCAATCTAGTGAGGAATCCTTTACATCCATCTATCAAAGAACTGTAGCGGAAAAGCCGGCAGTTATGCGTAGGCAATTAAGTCTACTCGAAGAACGGTACGATTTAAGGAATATGCCAATGCGGGATGCGAAGATGTTTCGTGGCAAACTTATTCAGGGCGGAGTCAGGGCAAAGTTGACAGCGCCATTGAGTTGGAATTCTCTAGCTGAGCTAACTCCGCAACAAATTCGTGATAAGGATTTGTTTCCGCGGGGATTCTTACCGCTACCGCATCCTAAACAAGCCGAAGGTGGCATGGTCTTTCCTAAATTTCATATCGACGAAGTAAGACGGCAAACCGCCCGTGATCTGACTCGTTTTGATTTAGATTTTGATATTCCCGATCACTTTTTACCGGAATTTCCGCCAGCAGTTTTTTTAACTGTAAGAAAAGATCTGGGAGACGTTTCGCAAGGTCAGCTTATTACTTCTGATAATTTCTATGAATTGTTTGCAGATAAAATTAACTCCAAACAACTAGATGGATTACGTTTACTGGTGACACCCTTTCCGCAACAACAGTTTAACTTAACAAATGATCGCAGATCCTTGCGGCCTAGCCAAGGAGTTACCTGCTTTGATTGTCATGCTAACGGTCACACCAACGGTGGCACCCATTTAGTAGGCGATATTAGACCGCAGCACTTTCGAAACCGCTTGGATACACCGAGTTTACGTGGCGTAAATATTCAACAGCTTTTTGGATCCCAACGCGCTTTGAAAACGGTTGAAGACTTTACGGAGTTTGAACAACGTGGCGCCTATTTTGACAGTGACCTTCAGGCGGCGGCAAAAAAGGGAATAAATATTTTAGATCGTGGCACGCAAGTACAGTCGATGGCCGAAATGCAGGAGTTATTAGACTTTCCACCTGCACCAAAATTAAATGCCATCGATGGCAAGCTTGATCCGTCTTTGGCAAGTCAACAGGAGTTGCGTGGCCAAGAATTATTTTTCGGTAAAGCTCGCTGCGCTACCTGCCACACACCACCTCATTACACCGATAATTCCATGCACGACCTCCGCGTGGAACGTTTTTATAAACCTCGCACGATTAATGGACTAAGGACAAAGGCAGATGGTCCAATTAAGACATTTACCTTACGCGGAGTTAAAGATTCACCCCCTTATTTTCATGACGGACGACTTCTAACTTTAGATGATACTGTCGAGTTTTTTAATCTCGTTTTAGAATTGCGTTTAGCAGAGCAGGAAAAGCAGGATCTGGTAGCTTTTTTATTGGCGCTCTAAACGCATAAAAGTGGAATGTCGGTATCGCTTACAAATTCTTAACTTAAGAAAAGTCAACTTTGGGGCTGATTGCCCCGGAGTTCACAAGTATTGTCAAAATATGGCCTTCACGATATACCATCCCCACCAATGTCAGAGGCAATATTTTCGAACTTAGAGCTAAAATCATCCGTTAGTAAGAAAAATTTTATTTTTAATACTGACGGACAAGAAACGGCCAGAATTGCCCAGCAGGTCGATTGGTCAAAACATCCATTGGGGCCGATTGAAAAGTGGCCCGCGGCTCTGAAAATTAATCTTGGTACGATCTTTAATTCGCGACATCCGATGTGTATTTTTTGGGGCGAACACTGTTATTACTTTTATAACGACGGTTACATTCCTATTCTTGGTGAAGATAAACATCCACTGTCGATGGGTAAACGCGGGCAAGAAGTATGGTCAGAAGTTTGGCCTATGCTACGCCCGCAAGTCGATCTCGTAATGTCCAGAGGAAAAGCGACCTGGAATGTCGATCATATGGTGCCTATTCGCCGCGGTGGCGAACAGCAGGAATCCTATTTCACTTACAGTTACTCTCCCATTTTTAGTGAGGAGGGCGTAATATCGGGTACGCTCGTTACCTGTACTGAGACCACTGGCAGAGTCGTTGCCGAACGAGCGCTAAGTTTAGCGATTACACGAGCTGAAGGATCTAAACAAGAATTATTTGATTTTTTTATGCAGGCACCGGCACCGTTGGTTATTTTGTTAGGCGAGGAACATAGATTTGCCTTGGCTAATCCTCTTTATGAACAGTTTGTCGGTAGAAAAGTTGTCGGTAGAAGGCTGCTCGAGGTGTTTCGTCCTGAAGAGGCCGCGGATTTTGTGAAATTACTCGATAAGGTTTATCAGACAGGGGAACCATTCGTTGGTAGCGAATTACCACTTAATATGAAAGATCCAAACGGCATCGTTCAAAATCGTTTTATAAATATCGCTTACCATCCATTCCGTGAACAGGATGGAACGATAAAGGGTATTCTCGCCTTTCATCAAGATGTTACCGAGCAAATCTTGGCGCGCAAAAGCCTGGAGAAGACCGCTGATGATTTAAAAAGCGCCATCTCTTCGCGTGATGAATTTCTTTCAATTGCATCCCATGAGTTGAAGACACCGTTAACATCTCTAAAGCTACAG
>CAYPZY010000269.1:0-4684 GCA_964415155.1 uncultured Bdellovibrionales bacterium | reverse complement strand
ATAACTTTGTTAATTAGGGTTTTCGATCCGGCCACTTTTGTTTGCTCTTTTAATGCTGTCTTGAATCCCTGAAGGCTAGAGTCGTACTCTTCCACTGTCGTAAGTTGGCTTTTACCGAAGGGCTTTTCAACCAAAAAGTGCAATTTATCGCGATCAGTATATCTCCACCCTAAAAAGTTAAAAGTCGCCATGAATTCTCGGAGGCTTTCTGGTCGATTTACCATTGCATTTTTTATTAGTTGTACCTGATTTCTATTGAGGTCGACATTCAGCGATGCCTGACGAATTGTTTCGAAGGCCGTCGTCACCCACTCTCCTGCGATAGCTCCATATCCTCCAACATAGATAGTTTTTGTATTTATGAGATAAAGAGCTATGGTAGTAAACTCTTCGGGCGTAACAAGTTTAGTGTATTTTTGAAGAACTGATTTAATGGCAGCATTCGTTTGATCAAATGTGTCTGAAAACTTATCTTCAGCATGAAGGTCTTTTTTGAAATTTTCGAGAGTAGGGGCTGTCCTCACTATTGATTGTGTGCTCGCATTTGAAACGAAAAGTGAGTCGCACTTCACTGCCGCGACCGCATTTGAAACACCAAATAATAAATTAGCAGTTATTAAAACTAGAGTTTTCACAAGACCTCCAAGCAACACTCCCAAATGGAAGATTTATGCCGTCAAAGAATGCAAATTAGGCATAACTGAACTGCCTAACATGCCGAAAGTTTTGACGGCGGCGACAAAATTTGCGGCGCGTCCCGGCTGGGGTGCCAGGTTCCAGATAAGGGGAACATCGCATCGTGAGAGGTATTGAACGAAGAAATTTGCGCACGATAATGGAAATAACAGTCTTAGTAAAGTCTTACTCGGCATTCAAAAATCAGGTGGCGCTAAAGCTAATCGCGTGGCCGTCTATCCTGTCAATTTTTTGAATTCCGTCGATATGCATTTTTTTGGAAATAAATTGTGGTAAGACGCGAACCTTTTTCTTGGCCTCGTCGACATTTTCGGCAACGATCGGAAAGTTTATGTGGAACTCGTAGATGCCATCAGAGATTTCCTCATCGTAAAAACCGCAGTGTACTAAAAATAATGTCATTAGTATTTCCTTTCCAGAGTTAACATTTGCGACATGGCTCATAGTAAGTTGTGATTTGAAGGAGGGATAATTCAGTTTTGTAATAGATTGATGAAATAAAGTGATTGAAAAGCCAGAGTTGGATGAACAAAAATATAAGGGCTACGTTTATTTAGAAAACGTAGCTCATTCAACAAAGTTTGGCGTACTTAAAAAATTTCTATTTGCCGTTCACAGAAGCTAATATAACGTGGTCGAAATAATGAATTTGGTCTTTTGTGCAATCTCTGCCGATGGCATTCGCAGGGTCTGTTGGTGGTCCGCACTGTTTGTCCTTTGACCCGTCCCAAGTGTGATTGATCTGCCATTCATTTATAATTCCATCACCATAATTAAGATTTGTGTAATTTCCTTGAAGAGTCCCGTTCACCCACCACTTTACTTTCGCGTCTTTACAAGTCTGACAAGTTGAGGCCACGATATAAGCTTCGATCGTGTACCAGGTGTCAGGATAGATTGGAGTATCTGTTACGTTAGGATTACAGATGAGACCCAGATCAGCAGAACATGCATGGGAATTGTCGAGTTGTCCCGAGTTGTGCGCAAAAATCATTCGAAATGATTTTGGCGGATAACCGTCGCGAGGGTTCAACATCAACAATCCATTCATTCCAGATTTTCCATAGGTGAAATCTTGCGCTGCCAGGAATACGAGCTTATTCGCAGTTCTTAAGCCAACAAAGTCGGCGTTCATTTTCCAAGTGAGACACATATATAAGTTGGTAAGTGGTTGTTGCTTCCCCGGTTTAGGCCAAATCGTCTGTTGCCCGCCTACACTTGATCCCGCAGGGAGAATAGACGCATTTGCATACGGGGCGCTCGCAGGTGCTCTTTCTGGTTGAGTAATCTTGCCAGCTCCTGGATAGAGCTCCCACAGCTGCCCTTCACCGTCAGTGGTGGTGAAAGATGTATTCAGAAACTGAAGTTTGTAGAAACGCTTGCGAAAGTACTTTCTTTAATACACTCACACATATCGCTCAGGCTTTTAGGGATAGAGTCACTGAGCATAACCTCGAGACTGACTTTGCAATTTAAATCAATTGCACGGACTCACTGCTCCGGAGCCTGAGCCCCAACAATCAGACATGCTTTCGTAGCAGCCGCCCCACACTCTAAGTTTGGTTCCATTTTCATAAACCACATCAGCGTAGCATCGCTGTTTGCCTGGACAATTTCGGCACTCGTAAGGCTCAATGCTTGAACTCTGGCTTTCTATTCGGCATTTGCCGGGGTTGGGGTCGCAGCTACCGCCTTCGAAAAATTGAATTTTCATATCGCCTGCCATCACTAAACTTGAAATCATAGTTAATAGGAACATTTGAACCTCCTGCGCGGAGTTTAAGAGAAGAGTGAATAGCTATCAATAGCCACATTTGTATCTTTGACTGCGAAGCGGCAAGTGTTCCAATAGTTTGGAACACTTTGTTCTTAATATATCTAGAATTTGCAAAATAGCTCTGCTATAACGCGCTCGTGGAAATGCAAAAGCAAAATCTGAAAGTAAAAAACCAGAAGACGGACTTTCGCTTACTCCTGCAGAGCGAATTAGTTCAACGTTGTCAGCGTAATCCTAAATATTCGTTAAGAGCATTTGCGCGAGCGTTGGGAATTAGTGCTTCGGCATTATCAGATATGTTGAATGGTAAGCGAACGATCACCTCAGCGAGTATTGAGAAGCTTGGACTTGCCATGGGAATGGCGTTATCAGAAATTGAGCAATTTCAAAGTAGTCAAAAATTAGAAAGAGCCAAGCAGAGTCTCGCCCAAATATCCCGTTCTTTTCAACAAATCAGCGTTGATCAATTTTCCCTTATCGCCGATTGGTATCATTACGCAATCCTTGAACTGATGAAGGTTAAAGGATTTAAACAGGACCCCCGTTGGATAGCAAAAAAGTTAAATGTATCTCATGTGGAAGTAAAGGCTGCGATTGAAAGGCTTGTTCGCTTGGGCCTAATTAAAATAAATGAGGAAAATGAGTGGCTAGACACCTCCGGGGGATTTTCAACCAGCATAGTTGATAGCAAGTTTACGGATGCGGCTTCACGGAGATTGCAGAAACAGATTCTAGAAATGTCCATTAAAGCACTGGAAGCGCTGTCACCCGCCGTGCGTAGCCATACGTCAATGACAATGGCGATAAATTCTAAAGATTTAGATAAAGCGAATGAAAAAATAAAAACATTTCGCAGAGAAATGTCAGAACTCTTAGAGAATAGTAAGTCCAACGATGATGTTTATCAGCTGTCCATTTCTTTTTACCCTTTGACTCAAGTTTAAAAACGGAGGCATGAAGATGAGTTTTATTAGCAGAACAATATTAACGGTGATTATCTTAAGCGGCACAAATTCATTCGCGGGTCGAGAGGCTGGCGGAGGAGATCCTAACGTCGACGAATTTGTAAATAATCTTGAGACCGTTTGCTCTTTTATGCCCGAGAATTCGTCTCTCAAACCTTATACCGAAGCTTGTGTCGCGGAACTGAAAAGTATTAAAGAAAGTTTAAATCTTCCGTCAAAAAAGGCGCGAATTTTTTCAACTTTAGAGCCCGTCTTCGATAAAAATGGCGTTCCAAAGGTCTTGGTTACTAACCCCAATGAAGCAAATCATGAAAGTTCAGTTACCATCTCTAGCCCTGCCTGGAACAGCCTGTCCTATGAGCAAAAGGTTGTTGCAACCTATATGGAAGTAAAACTTCTGCTTGCAATTCCTGTTGAACGATACGGCGGTGAGGAGCTCAAAAAATTTAAAAACTCGGCTCTTTTTCTAAACTATGTAACTCAATTAAATAAAAGAAAAGAACAAATTTACGGTGTCGCCGATAAGGATCTTGAGGCGTGTCGCTTCGTTTACTTGGAGAAACAAGGTGCTCTAGTCCCTGTTGTGCGTCGGGATGATGGTGATAGATATCTTAGTCGCCCAGGTTACCGATGTAGAGCTGAAAATGGCCACATTCTTGAAATGGTTTCGCTAAAACAAAAGCCTGAAGGATTTAATACTAAGACCGACGTGCCCGGAATTTCATATTATCCAGATCAGGTTAACGGTCGTGGCCATTGGATTATTTGGAAAGATGTAACTGCCAAAAAATATTATAGCGAAATTATGTCCATTGGAGTGAATGTTAGCGAAATGTTTTATCGCAACAAGGATATATGCACCCTTCCTCTGACGAAGAACTTTCGCAGTACCGATACTTTGCCTTTAGTTAAATGGAGGTCCATTAAATCTGACGAGATGTTGGAGGCTAATAAAGGTGGTCTCTTGACTAATATTTTAATGGGTCACAATGCGATGATTCACACTGGGGAAACTGTTCCAGATGAAAGACTTAGGGACAAGGAAAGAGCGTATATTTCAGTTAAAGCGAGTAATCCCCTTGAGAAGCAAAAAATGATTCGCCTTGGTGACAAAGGCTCTGAGGACGGAGTCTGGGATGAAAGCTACGATATTAGTAGCGTGCTGTGTGTGGGTGAAGATCTTTACTAGTGACGTTTTTAACAAATAAGGATGGAGATCAAAGTGATAAAAAACATTTTTATATTA
>CAYPZY010000268.1:0-4715 GCA_964415155.1 uncultured Bdellovibrionales bacterium | reverse complement strand
AAAAATATTTTCACCGGACATATTAATTTGATCATACCCGCGGCGACCAGGAGACGCTGCGACAGACAAACACGCAAACGCAAACAAACAAACAAACACGCGCAACGAACGAACAAACGAACATAAACAACACAACATCACATCACAACTAGCAACTAACTAACTAACTAACTAAAAACCACCAAACCAACTAACCAACACAAACACCACCACCACCCAACCAAAACACACCCACTGGCAAACCAGTCAAAAACCACCCGGGGCGACCAGGAGACACTGCGACATCCAACAGTGACAAAGCCAAGCAAATCCCCTAAACAATCAACATGCTTTACCTCGCCGAACATTTTGCAAAACTTATGGATTCTGGTCGTTACGATGAGGCTGGAGAAATATTGGCAGAAAATTGCCAATACTCAATTCGCGACAAGACTTTAAAAGGCCGCAGCGAAATCATAAAGTCCTACAAAGACGCTCACAAAGCAGGAGAAAGTAAACTTGATGAAATTGTCTTTTCTTCGAAGGTAGAGCCACTCTACGACAATTCATTTAAACTTCACTATTTAGATCGATTGCGTAAAAGTAATAAGTGGCATGAGCACCGCTGTGAACAGGTCATTAAATTTGAAAACAACAAAATTACTGACATCGTACACATTGACCTCGCCGGTGAGGCAGAGGCCCTACAAGAGTTCTTTAAAGCCCACCAATAATTCTATTGATCTTTCCATTAAATTCGATAAAACACCCTAGTGTATTGGCAAAAACTAACGAACATCGTCGTTTTATTTTTATTTGTGGCTATTTGTGGTCATGGCGTTTTTCATACTGACGATACTAAGCGTGGCGAAGACTGCGCTTATTGCCAACTGCAAAACCAGCCACTCACAACTCCAAGTGCACTAACAATTTCAGTACCGCAAGCCCGCACCACCCCAACTGTATCAATCCCTGAGACGACATTCCATCCACAACAATCCAGTGGAAATCATAACTCGCGCGGTCCTCCAGTAGCGTAATCTTTAATTTCTTTTCGCTAATATAAAACACTACTTACTGGAGTTTTTCATGATCATGAAAATGAACAAAGCTAATTTGCTTGCCTGTCTGATATTTGTAATGAATGCAACGGCGAATTCACAAAACCCCAAGTCTAATATCGACATTGGAGTCAACGCTTTGATGTTGGGACGATTTGGCAATTTGGGGAATGATTCAAATGCAACCAATCCTAATGGCTTCTCATTGCAGGAGACGTCCATCAACCTTTCGGCCAATGTCGATGCCTATTTTAAATTGAATGCAGTGGTCGCTATAGAGCAAGAAAGCAAGCAATGGGTCGCAAATCCCGAGGAAGTATTTGTAGAATCGTTGGACCTTCCCCATGTGATTTTAAAAGCAGGGAAATATTATCCTCTCATTGGACGGCATAATAATTTACATGCGCATGATTTTCCGTTTGTCGATGCTCCCCTGCCAAATCAGATGATTTTAGGTGATGAGGGAGTTAATGAAACGGGGTTGGCTGCAGCCTTCCTCGTGCCGGCGGCCTGGTATCTGGAGATTATCCCGCAAGTCTTCTCGGCACAAAATGAAACCCTTTTTAATAGCTCTACTCAAGACGATGTGGCGGGTCTGCTCTTTATTAAGAATCTTTGGGATATCTCAGATGCGACCACTTTCGAAATCGATCTGACCTATGGCCGTGGTCAAAGTAATTTCGAAGGCGAAACGAAGCTAGCGAACATTTCGACGACATTGAAATGGAAAAAGGATGAAGAACCACGCGACCGTACCTTGATTTGGACAGCCGAATACATGATGAGCCAACGGGATTTTCATGCAGAAAGGTTCACCAGAGGTTTTACCACTTGGCTACAATGGCAATTTGCAAAGCGTTGGTGGTTACAAACTCGAGCCGAAATTGCGGGAACACCAAGTATTGAAGATACCGATAATTCAACGGTCACGAGAAAAAACTCATGGCTTTTTGCTTTCGTACCGACCGAATTTTCTGCGCTACGCTTTCAATATGACAACATTCGGGCACCGGCACTTCCAACGGAAGAACGTTACTTAATGCAACTTAATTTTGCCATCGGCGCCCATCCTGCACATCACTACTAGGAGTTAAGAGTGAAAAATTTAATTTTAGGAATCGCTTTATTGTTTTCTCACTTCGTTCAAGCTTCCAACCAAGTTGTCACGTCAACAAGTACTTTGGCCTCACTCGTAAAAAGTATTGGCCAAGGTCATGTCGACGTCTCTTCCATAGCTAAAGGAAGCCAAGATCCTCATTACATTGAAGCAAAACCTTCTTATATGTTACTTTTAAGTAAAGCAGAGCTTTATGTGGCAAATGGTTTTGATTTAGAATCAGGATGGTTAGAAAATATTTTACGCGGCTCACGCAATCCAAAAATTGCAGTTGGTGGCGAAGGCTTCTTAAATGCCGGGAGCTTTGTCGATGCCATTGAAATACCTACCCACGTCGATCGCTCGCAAGGCGATGTTCATCCATTAGGAAATCCACATTTCCTTTTAGATCCAGAGAGAGCCATCAAGGTTATAAATGCAATTACAAAAAAATTAAGTGAGCTGCAGCCCAAAGCGAAAGCTGATTTCGAGAAGAATCAGACAGCTTTAGTGACAGAACTTCAGAAAAAGATCCCCGTTTGGCGAGAACGAATTTCTAAAACGGGAACGAAACAAATTATCACCTATCACAAAACGCTAAATTACTTTCTTAAATTTGCAGATCTGGATCTGGCGGGGTCTATTGAGCCAAAACCGGGAATTCCGCCTACCGCTAGACAGATTATGGATTTGCAAAACACAATCAAGGAAAAGGCAGTGAAATGCATTTTAATAGAAAGCTATTTTGAAACGGATTCCGCGAAGAAATTAAAAAGCGCGACCGGCATTGCGTTTGAAGTGGTACCTCCCGAAGTTGAAGCAACTTCTTCAGCCAAAGACTACGTCAGTCTTATTGAGGAACTTGTCACCGCCGTCGAAAAATGTAAGTAGGAGCGACTATGCAACAAGCTCTAGTTTTTCTAAGTGCCCCACTAGTGATGTGTTTCATCTTAGTGGGAATTCATTGTTATTTAGGTTTGCATGTGCTCGCTCGCGGTGTGATTTTTGTCGACTTAGCTCTTGCGCAAGTAGCGGCGCTAGGCACAACGATTGCGTTTCTTTTTGGTTATGATCATGACCACTTCAATTCCTATCTCATTTCATTAACTTCGACTTTTTTGGCGAGTTACTTTTTTTCTTTAGCAAACCAATCCAATAAAAAAGTGTCGTTAGAAGCGATTATCGGTATTGTCTACGCTTTTTCCTCGGCGGTGGTGATTTTGCTCATCGATCGCATGAGCCATGGAGCTGAACACCTAAAGTATGCTTTGGTAGGACAACTTTTGTGGGTGACATGGCCCGAAGTCCTCAAGACGTTGGCGATCTATACAGTGGTATCCATTGTTCACATTGTTTTCCGTGAAAAGTTTTTTGAAAGCTCATTGGGAAAAAGTAATAAAGCCTTTTGGGACTTTCTATTTTATGCGTTGTTTGGCGTAGTGATCACAAGCTCGGTACACGTCTCGGGAGTTTTGTTGGTCTTTTCGTTTTTGATTGTCCCTGCCATTTTAGGCTCGATGTTTTTTCGATCAATTACTAGCAGACTCACATTTGGTTGGGCTTTGGGGTTTGTTCTTTGCACACTGGGAATGCTTCTGTCTTATAAGTGGGATTTGCCGTCGGGAGCCTTTATAGTGGTGATTTTCACACTCACACCAATTCTGACTATTTTATTTTTGCGCTTGAAAGCTCGCCTTGGCTAACGAAAGGAATTTTATAGCCATTGCTTAAAATGCCGCCACTAAGAGTGTAGTTAAGTTTTTTCTTCAAGAGGATGTCGAACACCGCTCCGACAAGATCTTGCGAAGCAATCTGTAGTGGTATTTTAATTTTGCTTTCACTCTTTTTAGCGATCGTAAATTCCTTTTGAATAGTCTGATTAAGAACAGAACTCTCGTTAACCTGAAATGCGCATTCGACGCCGTCGATTTTAATATCGTAAAAATTTGGATTTTTAACGTCAAACGTGAGGTTAAGCGCAATTGCCTTTTCGTTAAAATCAACAATATCAACCTTACTCATTTTCAATTCAGGTTTATGATAAAATAGGGAGCACCCGCTTGAAAAAACCATCAAGACCAGCAGTAAAAGCTTATTCACCGAGATAGGCCTTTCTTATAGCATCCGACCTCAATAACTCTTTGGCAGGACCGTGATTAACAATGCTACCAGTTTCTAACACCATTCCATAATGGGAAATAGTCAACGCTTGTAAGGCGTTCTGCTCCACTAGTAAAACGGTTTTTCCTTCTTTATTAATTTTTTGAATGATTTCAAAAATGCGTTCGATCATTTGCGGAGCTAAACCCAAACTTGGCTCGTCAAGCAATAGCAAGTCAGGATGACTCATCAACGCCCTACCAATCGCCAACATTTGAAGTTCGCCACCAGAGAGTGTTCCGGCATTTTGTTTCAAGCGTTCCTTAAGCCGAGGAAACAAAGAAAAAACATTTTCTAAATCCTGTTGTAGTGTCGATTTAGTTGGGGACGTCCAAGCACCCAAATCCAGATTTTCTTCGACAGTCAGATTCAGAAAAATACCGCGACCTTCTGGAGCTTGCACAATTTTTTTTCTCACG
>CAYPZY010000267.1:0-4718 GCA_964415155.1 uncultured Bdellovibrionales bacterium | reverse complement strand
TTTAAAAAACGTTTTTGCCCGTCAATAGAAATTTTCGGGGTCTGTTGACCTTTTACTGATAGTGGTTCCCAGGTGTCACCGCCGCTATTTTTCTTTTCTAACTCAATAAAGGTTCGCAGGTGATCCAATGTATAAGAGATTGAGGGATTGGTGGAAACATTTCCGCTATTGGCGATTTTTCCCATATATTTAATCAGAGCGATATTAGACGGGGCTGATGCTTGCCATTTCATGGTGTAACTCCAAGTGTGACCGAATCACCGATCACATCGCCAGTTTGAAAAAGGTAACCAGGACTCAATTCTTTAGAGGTGGCAATGACATTTAAATTTCTTCGTTGCAGTTCCTGCAAAAGATGATCTTTATCGGTTGCTTGGTAAATAACAAGGACAACGTCCGCACCCATGGCGCCGCAGCCCTTACTTGCCAAAACGAACGAGGGCAAATTTTCTATCAACTGCAAAGTGTGTTGAGCAACACAATTCATTTTTAATAATTGCTCATGATACAGTTGTACGCTCTTCACAAAAACATCGTCTTGTTTCTGCGCGAGAGCGCTGACGGCCTTATCGACAACAAGCTGCAGGTCAGCTGCCGGAACGGTTTTGAGTTCTTTTAAATGTTCGTGCGTGGCGAGCTTCTGCGAGGTTCTAATGAGTGCAAAATCTATTTTGCTAAACGTCCATGCGACATTCTGTGCAACTTTTTTTTCGGTATTAATAATGGCCAGCTGGCCACATAACTGAGATATTAGATCGGCGCCACTTGGCTTAAGGCCCTCGCCGCTCCAAGCAAAACCAATATATTCCTGCAAACATGAAAAACCGTGATGTGATTTAAACTCCTGGGGGCGTAATCCCGCTTTAACACAATAGTGAAGTGCACAAAGCAGGGCATATTGAGCGGTCGAAGCACCAAAACCACCGGCACCATGATGAGGATCAAAGAAATCTAAGTCAAAACCTGAAAACTCATTTGCGTGCTTCTTCAAAAATTGTCCGGCAGGTGAAGAATCCGAAACATTCTTTGTCGGAGTAGGGCCGCTGGCCATTTTCACCTTCAAAGAAAATCGCGGTTCTGTGTTGGCGATGATCGCAGTGCCGCCCTGGGTGGCCAAGTACTCACCTAACAAAAATGTCTTACTAGGTACTGATAATAAGAAACTCAAGTCGTGACTTCCTCAGTTCGTAACTGTTTTAAAGCTTCTATGGCATGACTTAGAGAAATGCGTTTATGTAAATTTAAAATCTCTTCAAGTTTTTGTTTTAATACCGGCAATTCAGTTTCAGTGGCGCCGGCACCCAAAGCTAAATTTTGAATATGCAATTTCATATGACCTTGAATGATACCTTCAGTGGTTAAGGCCTTTAGAGCGCCAAGGTTTTGTACAAGACCGACCGCTGCTACTATGCGTGCAAGTTCCGAAGCATTATCGACTTTCAGCATTTGCAAGCACATTTTAGCTGTCGGATGGAGATTGGTAACGCCGCCAACAGTTCCTACGCATATAGGAGCGACGAGTTGGCCAACCAACTGTCCGTCTGCCATCTTCCAGTGAGTGATGGAACGATACTGACCTGAGCGAGCCGCATAAGCATGAACGCCAGCCTCAACAGCGCGCCAGTCATTACCTGTGGCGACCAAAATAGGATCGATACCATTGAGCACACCTTTGTTGTTGGTAGCTGCTCGGTACGGATCGTTTTGGGCAAATAGCGAAGCCTCAGCAATTCTTTCGCCAAGGGATTGCTCAATCTTTTTAATGATAACTTGGGCGCGTATCAGTTTTGTGTCGACTAGGTTCGACAGTATACACATAGTTACTGTCTCGCCACTAAGCTCTTCAATGGGGTTTTTAAGAAATTCGCAGACTTGATTGATAATGTTCGCGCCCATCGCATCGCAGGTGTCGGCCAAAACGTGAATGACTGCCATGGTTCCACCATCGCCGCGATCAATTTCACGTACGAAAATATCTTTCACACCGCCGCCTCTTTCAACCATAGCTTTTGCTACATTTTTATTGGCAGAGTCGATTAGTGACGAAGTGTTTTCTTTTATAATGGTCTTAAACTTCTCAAAGTTGTCCACTTTCGCCAGCTGTATTTGACCAATGATTTCTTTTCCCAAACTTTGGGTGCGAATACTTCCGTTTTGGCGAATCCACTTTGCCGTTTTACTGGCGGCAGCAATGATTGAAGTCTCTTCTACAGCCATCGGAATTACGTAATCGCGATTGTCGATTCTAAAGTTGGTTGCGACCCCCAATGGAAGTTGAAAAAAGCCGATCACATTTTCAATGAATTTTTCGGCAAGGCCGATATCTTGGACGCCGCCCTGTTGTAAGTAACGAACGTCTTTAGGAGATAGAGCTCCCATTTTCAAAAGGCGATGGAATCGTTCATGGCGGTCAAGTTTGGAGAAACCTTCAAACAAGGATTCTAACTCTTTGTCTTCCATACTTTCCTCTCTTGCAGATGCTGGATCGTTTTTTGGCCAGTACACATAAGAGCTATTTTTAGCTCCACTTCTAAGAGTGACATTCTATTTATCAGTGGGTCTACACCCTCAACAGCGGCTTCAAGTATTGGGCGTGCTAGTCCCACCATACGAGCCCCGATGGCTAAAAGTTTGGCGGCGTCGAGACCCGAGCGCACACCACCAGAAGCCCATAATTCATAGTTCGGTTTAATGACAATTCCGTTAAGCAGGGATTCAACCGTTGAGGTACCCCAATTACCAAAGGTTTGCGCGGCATGAAATAAAGGATGTTGTGGCTGTGAGCGATAACCCTCGATGCGTCCCCAATGCGTTCCGCCTAAGCCGCTAACATCGACGGCGGCGACACCTGTGGATTTTAATTTTTCAAGCGTCGCTTGCGAAAAACCACATCCCACTTCTTTGACGATCACTGGCACGGGTAAAGCTTTGCAAAGGTTTTCAAGGGCTTTTAATCCACCTTTAAAACGGGGAGTACCCTCGGGTTGCAAACATTCTTGCAACGGATTGGTATGCACGAAAATGGCCTTGGCTTGTAACGAATCGACAAGTTCTTTGATCTCGTCAGTCTTTGAAATAATAAGTTGCGATAAACCGATGTTACCTAAAAGTTTCACGTTCGGAGCTTTTTCGCGAATCTTTTTCCATTCTTCTTTAGCCGCGGGATCACCCAACTCGCGTCGTTGGGAACCCACACCCATAGCCCAGTTTTTTGTGGAACAAGCAACTGCCAGCACTTCATTTAAATTGACTGAGCCTTTATGGCCAGCTGTCATTGAACTCACAAATAAAGGCGCGTTGAATTGCATTCCGAGTGCATGCGTGGTGAGATCTATTTCATCAAAATTGATTTCAGGAAAAGCCTCATGGACAAGCTCGATATCCTCTAAGCCGGTTAAACCTGAAGCTTCAGTTTTAGCTTCTAACGCCAGCTTGATATGATCTTGCTTTCGCGATTCAAATTGCTGATTTTCTTCATGATCTAAGCGCTCCACAAAACCCTTTCTCATCCGCTGTGACGCAGAACACTATCATAGTTTTAATCCAATTGCACCAGTAAAAAAATTACACGATGACTGGGTAAATGACGCAAAAAGTAGTAAAAAGAGTGATGTCAGAAATGTTATCTGAAGCGCCAAGATTACCAAACTTCATCGTCAAACATTGGCGGAAGCTTTTAACCTTAACTTTTGCCTTTATCGCTTTCTCGGCAATCGGTCTGAGAAATCTGGGATTTGATTCCGACTACAAGAAATTTTTAAGCGAGAGTGAGCAAGCAGAAATTACTGAGTTCGAGCATACTTACACTCACGATATGTCTTTCATTGTTGGTATATCAGCCAGCGATGGGATTTTTAATCAAAAAAATTTAGCGAGCCTGGAGTCGCTCACAAAATCTGCGTGGAAATTACCCAATGCCATGCGAGTTGATTCGCTCACCAATTTTCAAAATACCAAAGCGACGGGCGATGATTTAGTAGTAAAGGATTTAGTGCAAAAGGCTGAACTCTTAAATACTCAGCAAATCGAAAAAATTAGGGACATCGCTCTAAAGGAACCTCGATTAGTGAATCGCTTGGTTTCAAAAGATGGAATGCACTCGGGTATTTTGGTTAATCTGAATATTTCAGAAAAGGATTACGAGAAGCTTGAAGAAACGATGCTGGCGACAAAAAGACTCTTAGCAGAAGTCGAGAAACAAAATCCCTCGCTGAAAACACGCCTCACTGGCGGCGCTGCTATTAGTTGGGGTATTCGCAAAATTTCTTTGGAAGATACTTTAAGAAACATTCCTATTATGAACTTGGTTTTGGCGATCGTTTTGGCTCTGTTTTTGCGTTCGCTGCCAGGAGTTCTTTTTACCTTCGCCGTTATTTCTTCTTCGATCTTAGCAACTTTTGGTCTTTGTGGCTGGTTGGGTATTTCTATTTCGACCATTTCAGCGATGGCACCAACTGTTATCATGACCTTGGCGGTCGCGGACAGTGTCCATTTCTTTGTCACGTTTCAAAGAATGCTGGCGCAGGGGAAAAACAAGCTCGATGCCGTCAAGGGCAGTCTGGCTCATAACGTGTGGCCTATGTTTATGACGATGCTGACAACGTTTGTTGGTTTCATAACCATGAATTTTAGTGACTCGCCGAACTATCGTGAGTTTGGGAACATCGTTTCTATTGGTGTTTTGTTTGCTTTTTGTTTCACGGTTCTGTTAATGCCAT
>CAYPZY010000266.1:0-4720 GCA_964415155.1 uncultured Bdellovibrionales bacterium | reverse complement strand
ATTTACGGTAGCTACAACAAACTAATTGGTAATGAAATTTACAATAACGGTAACACTGGCGATCTCGCCAGCAGCTATGGCCAAGACGGAATTTTCTCTGATTCAAATGTCAAGGGCACACTCTATTCTGGCAATTTCATTCACCACAATGGTCGTATTTCAATTAACACCAATCTTGATCATGGTTTTTATTTATGCGGAGACGATGAAGTCGTCATCAATAATAATGTTAGCTACAATGCCTCTTACGGAATTCATGTGGCAGGCTATAACACAGTATCTAATCTTAAGGTTTATAATAACATCGTCGCTTTTAATGGCCGCTCAGGTGGAACAATTTGGCAACCAGCCGCCAATGTAGAGATCAAAAATAATATTTTCTATAAAAACGCTCGCTATGGTTTTGAAACCTATGAAAGTTCGGGATCTGCTATCTTTGAAAACAATATTTTCTTTGGAAACGTCGTCAACTCACCCCACGTTTTTGTTTACCCAGCTGGAAGCATTTCTCTCACTGAGAAGGGGAACCTTTCTGTGAACCCTCTCTTTGTCAATGAAGCTAGTGATTATCATTTACAGAGCGGTAGTCCGGCAATCAATGCTGGCGTTTCACTACCCTTAGTAACGTCAGACTTTTATGGAACACTTCGTCCACAGGGTGGAGCTTTCGATATCGGGATTCATGAATTTATAATTCCAGTAGTGAATACGAAACCTGGTGCTCCCAAGAATTTAAAGGTTAAATAGGAGGGCTCGTGCGCGTAAACAAATATATCATCATACCTGTCCTGATGGTTTTAATGGTTAACTTTCAAAATTGCGCCGAAATGAAGGGTATCAATCAATTGAACTCGAGTTCAAACCTCGATCCCGCCCCATCTCCTTCTCCATCTCCTATGCCGGCGCCGAATCCCAACCCAAATCCTGGCAATGAATTGGCATCGGCGGAATTAACTTGGGATGCTAATACAGAGGCAGATCTCAAGGAATATCGTGTTTATTACGGCACCGATCAAAACAACTTAAAGTTTTTCAAGGCTGCTGAGCTTAATCCGGCGCCATTGATCACTATCGATGGTTTACAAAAAGGGACAACCTACTATTTTGCAGTCACCGCCATCAATCAGGCTGGCGAGGAAAGTCCATTTTCCAATATTGCAAGCAAGACACCCTAAGTTTGGATTTTGGGTGTTCCAAAGGGTGATGGCCATTGGTAAATGTTTTAGGGGAAAATTGTATTTCGGGGGCTAGAAAATGAAATTCCGTCAAACGCTTCTTGCACTTTCTGGTTTAACAATTTTATTGGCATTCAATAATTGCTCGCAGATGAAAGCAAGTATTGATCAAACGACAAACAACAGTTCAACTTCTGGCAATTCCGATGATCCCCCTTCACCATCTCCGGTTCCCAATCCTCCAGCACCCACGCCGACTCCAACACCTAGTCCGCAACCCCAAAATAAGGGTTGGTCACACGAGCCTGCTGGCAGTTTGCGTGCAGTCGATTGCGAATTCAACACCTCGGATTGTGCGGGACAAGTAAAGAGCGGCACCTTTATCGACTGGGGAGCGAAAAGTTACAACTATCCAGCGCCAATTGTAATCGATCCCACTGTACTCAGTGGTAACTCCAAAATCGCGGATGCTTTTTTACGTTTTACAGGTATTTGTAATGTCGACAACGGTAAAACCTTTGCCAGTTGCGGTACCGGCGGTTCCGTCCTCGCCTGGTACAATAACGCCGGTACTCGCGAGATTTATTTCGGCGCTTACTTTAAAATCAATGCTGACTATAGTAGTTCTCTAGTCGGCTCAAGCAAAATTTTCTTTTTAAGAACCGCCGAAAATAAGTTTGGTGCTCCCGACACGAACGGCGTTTTTCTTATTCGCGGCCGCGATCAAACTCGGCAAATGGTCTTCGCACACAATACTGGCGGCCTCGACAATTCTCATACGTGCGGCGAAGGTGGCGCGACCTGTTTTCCCAATTCAGCAGGCTCAGGAACATTTACCCGCGGCAACTGGGTAAAATTTGAAGCCTGCGTAAGGGCGTCGACCTCAGTAACTTCACAGGATGGTGTCGTTCGTTGGTGGGTCGACGGCCAATTGGCAGGCGACTACCGCAACATGAACTATGGCTCGCTAGTAGCCAATGAGTGGGTTTGGAACCAAACTTGGGACGGCTATGGTAACGGCCAAGGATTTACCACCGATACCCACCAGTACCTCGATCATTTAGTGGTGAGCGTTCCACCCAATGGGGGCTGTGCTGCCGCTAACTAACTTTAAACTGGCGTACCTAATTGTTGATGGAATGCTAACATAAGAACGACCTCGCAAAGGTCCGAGATTCGCTCACTGTTTCAGACTGGGCCCAATGTAGAGAGGTTTGACTCCATCGCAAAGGACGAGAAGGTTGCCAATTTTGCATTTCCCCTCACGACAATTCATCAACAATTAGGTAGCCCAGTTTAGAAAACTTTTCACGTGCACATTTTATTCTGGCACACTTTGTACACATTTTTGTTTATCCTCGCGATTCTTGGTGTTACAGCCATGATCTATGCAGCAACAAAAAACTATTCGCGATTTCAGAATCTTTCTCCAGGACGAACTCACCAATCGTTGTGCTCGTAATCCCAATTATTCTTTACGAGCGTTTGCGAAATTTCTAGAAATTTCTCCGTCGGCATTGTCGGCGCTCATAAACGGTAAGCGCCCTATCAGTCAGAAAACAAAACAACGCCTTGGGATCAAATTGGGCTTACAACTTCGCGAGCTTGAAAAATTTAAGGTCACACCTCACGGCAATCGCAAAAATCTGGATGCCGTTGACCGAAAAGAGTTTCAACAAGTAACGATTGATACTTTTTCGATTATCTCTGAACCACACCACTACGCTTTACTTGAATTAATCAAAACAGAGAACTTTAAGTGGGATACAAAATGGATTGCTCGCCGTCTAAAACTTACGGTTTCTGAGGTCAATATCGCCATTAATCGACTTGAACGAGTAGGTCTTTTGAGTCGCAATGAAAATGGTGAACTATACGATACCACTGACGGCTTTAGCACCGACATTCGTGATGGGCTTACCACCGAAGGACAGAGAAAGTTTCAACAGCGATCACTCGAAAGAGCCATTGCAACCATTACACAAGTTCCCCTTTCCATGCGCGATAATACCTCGGTGATTATGGCAATCAATAGTGTTGATATTCCTCAAGCTAAACAAATGTTAAAGGAATTCCGCCGGAAGTTTTGTAGGCAACTCGAAAACAACAAACAACTTAATGAAGTTTACCAACTAACTTTATCTTTTATTCCAATTACTAGTGGAGGAGAAAAATGAAAAATCTAATTTTAGCATTGATATTTTTATCGTTACCTGCCCAAGCAGGACGCGAGAGCGGTGGTGGTGACCCTTGCGGCAAAAGGATTGAGGAAATCCAACAGCAGATGTCTTTGTGGCTTAAAGAGGATGGAGCACGAAAATTTGAATTACTTCTACCACCAGGGGTTACCTACGAAAAATACACCAACACAATGCTAGAATATTTTGGCGATACTAAAGTAACCTGTGTCAAAAAAGGAGATCCAGGTTATCCTGTGCGTGTTGAGGGAAAACCAAAAATCTGTCGCTTCGACGTAACTGTTGTTAAAGGTAAGAAGGAAAAAGAGATAACTTGCGACTACAAAGAATTCTTGAATTCCCAGATATTAAGTCCATCTGAACAATCATGGTTGATACACCACGAATACGCATCAATGGCGGGATTTGAACCTGCCTTTGGCGATAAATCGACCTACACAATTACCCTTCAAGTAGAAAAGAAAACACGAATTGCTGAAGAACTTAAAAAGTTGATCGCTGAAATTAAAGTCGCTGAAACTAAATACGCCAATTCTGATCCTAAAGTTATTGAAATGAAAGTGGCCGAACTAGAGACCAAAGCGGCGCAACTTTTAACCGAGCTAGGACCTATAGCTTCAAAAAATTATGCTGAACGGAGAGCGAAGGCCGAAAGAACCACCGCTGTTCAGAAAGCTCATGCCGAGCAAATCGCCGCAGCGAAATTAGCAGAATTTGAACGACGCGCGCAAACTATACCCGATTGTAATAAACCAACAAAATTGGAGCACCGTGGACTGTCAACAGATGTCTTTGAAACCCCTATCGGCAAATGTGATCTGATCTTGGAACCATTAGAAAATGTATTTGCTTGTCCAAGAGAAGCTGCCTGGAGAGGCTACTCGTGCTATCAGATTACTAAGATTCAAGCCGGAAATATACCGTATGGGAGAAGCTGCTGGGCCTGTATCAACTAATCAACTGGGGTACTTAATTGTTGATAAAAAATTACTTATGGAAAATCCGTAGTTGTCCAGATCTCGCCGTCCCATATGAGCAATAAGAAACTTGGCCAATCATAGTCATTTAAAAAAGGCAAAAACTCGCAATGGCGGGTAACCACTTAATGGGATATGGTTATCAACAATTAGGTACGCCAGTTTAAACGGGACCCAAGCTCAAGAAGCAAAGCCTCTCCCCGCCCCCGCCAGGCACTACCATGCATGCACGCAAGAGTAGTGGGCTGTAGTGCCGCTAACTTTTGAAAGAGAGTACTGGCGTTTTTGGTGTGAGAAAAATAGTCCATCGACTTTCTCATGGATTCACTGGATTCGAGAATATCACCATCAGTCAAAGGTTTCGTATCGG
>CAYPZY010000265.1:0-4727 GCA_964415155.1 uncultured Bdellovibrionales bacterium | reverse complement strand
GCAGTTGGTCCTTGCTGCCATCGTCACTTTTGTTTCAGGCTGGCCGATTTTAAAAAAAGGAGTTAAATCATTTATCAGTTGGCAACTAAACATGTTTTCACTTATCGCCGTGGGAACACTCGTCGCTTATTTTTTCAGTGCCTATGTGGTTTTCTTTTATGACACTCTTCCGCAGCAACTTCGCCATGTTTATTTTGAATCGGCAGCCGTTATTATTTCTCTCGTCCTCTTAGGCCAAATGCTAGAACAAAAAGCGCGCCAACGTACGCGCGGAGCCTTGCGGGCTCTGATGGATCTCACACCACCAAAAGCATTTTTACTTACCCCGAACGGTGAAGTTGAAGTGGATTTGGCAGAGGTAAAGGTTGGCGACCGCTTGCGCGTCAAACCGGGTGGAAAAGTCCCCGTCGATGGAAAGATTACCAGCGGCGATTCAACTATCAACGAAGCTATGGTGACCGGCGAATCACTGCCGGTTGAAAAGTCGGCGAACGATAAAGTCATTGCTGGCACTATTAATCTGCATGGCAGTTTCGAAATGGTTGCCGAAAAAGTTGGTAGCGAAACCCTTCTTGCTCAGATCGTTACGCTGGTAGCGCAAGCACAATATAGCCGCGCGCCAGTGCAAACTAAAGTAGACAAAGTTTCTGCGGTATTCGTCCCTCTTGTTTTTTTCATCTCGCTGTTGACGTTTTTGTTATGGATAACCTACGGCCCTGATCCAAAATTTGCATTAGCATTGGTGAATGCCATTAGCGTACTTATTATCGCCTGCCCATGCGCTTTAGGTTTAGCGACGCCGATGTCGATCATGGTTGCCATCGGCAGAGCCGCGCAAAACGGAATCTTAATCAAAGACGCAAAATCACTTGAGACTTTAGATTCGATTACGGCTTTGGCCTTCGATAAAACCGGGACACTAACGCGTGGGCATCCGGCAGTCACCAATATCATTTGCGATCCAGGCAAAGAGGAAACCATTCTACAATTGGCAGCCAGTATCGAAGCCCTTAGTGAGCATCCCATCGCCAAGGCCATTGTTGATGAGGCAAAAAGTCGCGGTATTAAATTTTTTCCCGCGGCGCAATTTAAAACCCTAACCGGCCTTGGCGTCGTGTCGCATGTTGCCGGCCGAGAAGTTTTATTGGGAAGCCAAGACCATGTTGCAACAAAAGCCAAAATCTCTGATTTTTTTATCCAAAAAACGCAAGAGCTTCGGAGGCACGGGACAACCGTGATCTTTTTGAGTATGGATGGCGTTGTCAAAGGCCTCATCGGCGTTGCTGACCCAATCAAAGATTCTGCCCGAGAGGCCATTCGTTATTTTCGCTCGCGTGGAGTAAAAGTTCTCATGATCAGCGGTGACCATGAGGATACCGCACGTGCAATCGCCGACAAACTTGGAATAAAACACTTTTATGCCAATACTTTGCCGAACAAAAAACTGGAAATCATAAAGGAATGGCAGAGTAAAAACGAAATCATCGCGATGGCGGGTGATGGTATCAACGATGCACCCGCTTTATCTCAAGCCGACGTTGGTATCGCTATGGGAAATGGAACGGATGTCGCCATGCAGAGCGCCGGTATTACGTTGATTAAAGGTGATTTGCAGGGAATTCAAAAAGCCCATACGCTAAGTAAGATAACCAACAGAAACATCAAACAGAATTTGCTTTTCGCGTTTGCCTATAACTTTTTAGGAGTACCGGTAGCAGCAGGCCTCCTCTACCCGCTTAACAAATTGCTTTTAACGCCGATGCTGGCGAGTCTAGCGATGACGTTTAGCTCTGTGTCAGTAATTGCAAATGCGCTTCGTTTGCGTACGGTTAATCTTCTTCGACAAAATTAAGATCTTTGCTGAAGGACTCTTCCGTTTTCAAAACTGAAAAAAGCGAGAGCAAAACACAACCAGCACCGACCAAAGCGGCACTCCAAATAGCCCCCATGCTGGGCTTTATCTGCAAAAATAAGAGGGTGATTGGAACGACCGCGCCGCGAATAAAATTGGGAATACTGGTCGTGGCCGTTGCCCTGATATTGGTTCCAAACTGCTCGGCTGAAGTCACCATTAGTACTGCCCAGTAACCAGTGGCAAATCCCACCCCCGTACAAATCATATAGAACTGAGAGAGCGTTGGTGTTTTTACAAAAAGATATAAGCCAATAAACCAGGCAGTCAAAAGTACGAAACCGAACAATGCCTTTTTGCGACTGCGAATCCATTGGCTGTATAAACCGCTGACCAAATCCCCTATGGCAACTCCGATGTAACTAAAAAAAACGGTCTTACCAACAGTTACATCCCCTTGCACACCAATTTCCTTTGCCAGCTCTGGCGACAGACTAAATAAGATACCTCCACAAAACCAAATTGGTAATCCAATGACGATGAGTCTTAAATAGCGAAAAAATCGTTCGCGAGATTTGAAGAGCATTAGAAAATTCCCGCGCGACACACCTTTGTACTTGGCCTGATGAAACATCCACGAGTCGCGCAACTGAAATCGTAAAGAGAGCAGGAGAAGGCCGAGACCGCCACCAATCCAATAACAGACTCGCCAAGAAAAATACTCAGCGGTGAATGCTGCCGCAATCGAACCAGATAGCCCGACACTCGCAACAATCGTTGTGCCATAACCGCGCTTTTCTTTGGGCAAAATTTCACTCACTAACGTGACTGCGGCGCCCAGTTCACCCGCTAGTCCAATTCCCGATATAAATCGTAAAACAGCATACATCTCCACAGAAGAGACAAAACCATTGAGGATGTTTCCTAAGGAATATAAAGCGATGGAGCCAAAGAGCACATTGATACGTCCTCGCTTGTCACCTAACATTCCCCATAAAACTCCGCCAATGAGAAGACCCGCCATTTGGTAATTGAGAAGTTTAATCCCGACAGCAAGCAATTGTTCTTGGCTGACATTTAGATCTTTTAGACTATTGATTCTTAGAATACTAAAAAGATATAAATCAAAAATATCTACGAAATAGCCGAATGCCGCTACAAATACGTTCATAAATTTTTCCTTTGCAAGTGATGCCACCGGTCGATCACCAGCGAAACTATGACATCACTCAGAACATTCACCACTGACCGTCCTCGCGCGATCAACCAATCAACGGTCAAAAGTAGCGGCAAAATCTCAAGAGGCATTCCGACGGTAACCAAAACAACTGATAAAGAGATGACTCCAGCTTCAGGAACACCCGTGATACCAATGGCCGCCACAACACATAACAACAGGATCTCAATCTGCTGACCGATTCCTATGTTGAGCCCATGTGCCTGCGCAACAAAGAGAACCGCCATTGCTTCATAAAGAAGAATTCCGTCATTATTGAGATTGGTAGCTACACACGCACCCAAACGTGAGGAGGACTTAGAAACATTCAACTTCTCAAGGGCATCCAATGTCAGAGGCAATGTCGCGAGACTGCTATTGCAACCCCAAGCGTTTAAAGCCGGAACTCTGACGATACGCCAGAAGCTTCGAATATCTATCTTTAGAAGAAGCAGCCATCCGTGATAAACAATTAGCACTTGCAGACAAAGCCCGAGAAGCGCCACCAAAACATAAATTCCTAACCCTTTAAAGGGCGAAAAACCATGATCGCCGACGGTTTTAGCTATGATTCCAAAAATAGCGTAGGGGGCCATCCAGACAATCCAATGAAGAATCTGATTTAAGATTTGAAACGTTCCTATAAAGAAATTCTCAATGGAGATAAAAACATCTTGCTGCGCGGGATTGTTTTTTTTTGCAGTTCTTAAGCCCATTCCAAAAAATATAGCTAAAACAACAATAGAAATAATTATATTGTCCAGAAAGGGACTTATGATGTTTGCTGGCAAAAGTTGGCCAAAAGATTTTAAGAAATCAATTCTTTCTAGATGTTCAAATTTTTTAAAAGTATCGGGTGAAGGGTTAATATCGCTTATCCGCAAATAGGTGCCTGGTCGTAACCAATTAGATAAACTAAAACCTATAAATGCGGCAATAGTGCTATTGATTAAAATTACCAAAAGTAAGCGGCGAACTTTTTTAAATTCAATTTCCGAGCTGATAATGGCATCGACGATCGCGAAGAACACAAGCGGCGCCGCCACAGTTTTTATCGCTTGAATCAATAAGGAACCCAGTGCCCCAAGAAACGCTGTCTGACCTTTAAACACAATTCCCGTCAGGACGCCGAGTACGATCGCGATAAGTATCTGGGTTACAATTGAGTTTTTAATTTTTGTCATTTGTGAAAAGTTTGCGATGGTTTAACGAGAAAAGTCAATTTCTTGCGTCAATCATTACAATAACAATTTTTTATTAGACATGCCTGTTTAAATTCTATACTAAACTGCCATTGGAGGCGGTTATCTGCGCCCAGTTTTTAATTCGCACATCAATCAGACATCTCAATAGTCAGCTACACTTACATAGTGTCACTGATGAGCAAATTGATATTTTAGTCGTTCCTCATCGCCTAGCTCCGGTGATTACTAATTCCCCTGCCGGCTTAGTGCTTAAGCCGATGCGCTACGGTCTTTTGCCATCATGGTCAAAAGATCCAAAACTTAAATTCTCAACCCACAACGCGCGGCTTGATGCTGTAAGCAGTAAACCAACTTGGAAGACGCCGTTTGCCAAGCAACATTGCCTTGTGCCCGTCAGTGATTTCATTGAACCAATCTATGGTGACAATAAATTCGCGGGCCATATGGTACAATT
>CAYPZY010000264.1:0-4735 GCA_964415155.1 uncultured Bdellovibrionales bacterium | reverse complement strand
AAAGCTGAACGAGTTTCGATTATTCCTGTAGGTCATGTAAGATTTGATGGTCATTTAAATGACATTTTTGGTTCGTCAAAAGGTTTTGTGGGATCAACCGATATGGCAATCTTTGAGCAAGCCTTAATCAATAACCCTGATGGGGGAATCATTGTTTTTAATGAGGCTTCAAATATGGGTGGTGACGACAAATCAAAAAAGAACGAATTGTTTAAAAGTTTTTACGATATTTTAGACGAAGGAAAATGGACGTCGCGTTCGACTAATAAGACCTATGATTTAAAAAAGTATAAATTTATTTTTACAGGTAATGATGGCGAAAAATTAACAATGGGTCTTTCGTCAGATGATATGAAGATAGCTGAATGGAAAAAAAATAAAGAGCCTTCTAAAGTCAGAGATTTATTGCTTAAAGCAGGAGTTCCACAGGCTTTATTGGGTCGAATGGCTGAGACGATCTTATACAAGCCCTTAATTAAAGAAGATGTTAAACAAATTTCGGATAAGCTGGTTCAAGGTGCACTTAAAAGCTACGTGAATGACGGAATTAAATTCGAATTTGCTGCAGATTTTTATGGTAAAGTCGCAGACGCTTTTTTCACTTCAGATATGGGTGCAAGATCCATTCGAAATGTTGCAGACAAACAAATTTCAACTTTAGTGGCAAAGGCGATTATTGCTGCTGGTGGTAAAGCAAAACTCGCGGATCACACGTTAAGATTTTCAATCAGCGATAATAAAAGTGATAAGCCTTATGCCACAGCTCAAACGCCCGAGCGCGAAGTGTTGATAGAAATGGAAGTGATTGATAAAAACGGTCATGCGAATTTACGCCTTGTCATTCCTGCAACAGACTATGCAACAAAAGAACTTAAGTTATCGCCAAAAAATGCATTAGCTACGTCTTATCACGAGGCGGGTCACGCAGTTGTTAACAATCCAAAAATTACCGGACAAAAGTTATCTTATATTACAATTCGTGGTGGAAAATTATCTGATGGAACTCAATATTTAGGCTACGCAAGATACGATGAAATGAATAGCGGAGTCTATAGCGCACAAGCCAACGAAAATATGATTATTCAAAGGGCTGCGCAATTACTAGCCGGTCAAATCGCCCAACAACTTGCGGGGTACGGAGCTGATGCTGGCTGGTCAAAGGATTTAGAAAAAACCCGAGGCATGATTTCAGAGTATTTATTAAAGTGGGGCCTTATAAAAGAGCTGCAAGCTGTTCGAGTGAATAAACATGGTGAACCGATTTTGAACACCAAACAGACAAAAATTTTAGATGAGAATATGGAGCGTATTTTTGCTGCAGCGGAAACTCTTGCTAAAGACCAATTAACAAAAAATTGGAATTTTGTGCGCGCCTTAGTGGGAGAACTGGTTGCGCGTGGTTCAGTCGATGAAGCGCGTTTTCAACAGATTGAAAAAAGCTATGCCAACAATAGAGTTAATATTTTAGATGTCGAGAAGACTCGAATATTACCGAAAACAAGAGGCACAGCCTTGAAATGCATTGATTTTTTTAAGTAACTATAAAGGAAAAAGAAATTTATGAAAGCCACCGTTCATTCAATTCGAAATTCTTATTTTAAACGTTTTTTTAGCTATGCGCTGATTTTCGCGAGCCTCAGTGGTTCGTTCTACTCATCCGTGGCTTCAGCCTCTTCACTTCAGTGTAAAGAGCTATTTTACGACTCGGTCCCTGCACGCCGAGTTGTTCCGCTTACCTCAGTTGGTAGCAAAGTTGCGGCCCCTGAGTTACTTAACTATGTCTCGCAAAGTATCACAAAAACTGAAGAATTTAACTTTATCCGTTCCGAAGCCAAAAAACTGGGTGTTAGGGTTTGGATGTTTGGGGGCACGGCTTCAAGTTATTTACATTACGCCAAATGGGATTTGTCTCGCCAAAAAGGGATCTTAAATCTGCAAGGCGATCGATTTGATTATGACTTTACGAATATTTTTAGGTCCACACAAGATTTAGATATCGTTGTTGATGGGACGATGGAGCAAATTCAAGCGCTTCAAAATTCATTGTCACAGAAGTTTCCTTACTTTGTGGGATCAAAAAAGGCTTGGGAAGTTCGTTCTTTAAGAACTCCAATCGGAAATCCAGGCGACGGCTATTACAAAGAAGCCTTGTTAGATGACCCGAACTTTTCAAATCAAAACACAGACACTAACTCTTTAGCGATGGTTGAAATTTCTGAAAGTAAAGATCCTGTGGTGAGAGACTTAAGGGCTTGGAGCACGGGTAAAAATCAATTTTTAGATGATTCACTAAACAACACGATTTCTTACCTGCGTAACCCACTTCATTTTACGACAGCGCGTGCGAAGATGGGGCAAAACCCAGAGATTCTTTCGGTCATGCGTTTGTTGGTCAAGGCGTTTCAGTATGATTTATCGATTGATCCAAAAAGTATGTCGGATATGAAAGATGTCATCGGAAAATTTGATCCAAGATCCGTGACGGATCAGTCGGCGCTTCGTCGTATGAATGAAATTGCCTCAAAACTTGTGATGCATTCAAATAATATCGAACGCGCAATGGATGTTCTTGATGAACTAGGACTAAGGCAAAAGCTTCTTTCTATGAATTTAAAAGATCAGGCCAATGACGCAAACTTTTGGTTGAATAAAGAGCCTTTGAGAAGCTTTGAAATAACAAAAGATGGTAAAGTAACACAACTACCGAAGTACACTTCAGGTTTGCTTAAAACTGCACGATTTTCACCGACGGGAAATACCGCAAAGGACTTGAATATTCAGATCGTAGCTCATGAAACCAATTCATTTTTAGCCTACGAGTCGATCACAAAATCCCACACTGGTGAGCCGAATGTATTGATTTCAAGAAATAATGCACAAGGCGAAGCTGCGGCTTACGGAGACGGTTTTTATACGCAAACGGGTCGTCAAGGGGCTCGTGGTACAGGGTTAACCATTCGATTTAATGTTGACCCTACCGCTCGCGAGGGAGTGGATTTTACGGTTCATGGAAGCTATATCGTCTTTTTAAATAAAAAAGCACTGCGAGTCATTCAGGAGTCACTTAATTTGGGTATAGTTGAGCTTGTTGATATGGTTGAAAGTGGAAAATTCAATTTGGATAGTTCAGATAAGGGTATTTTTGAAAAACTGAAAAGAAGACTCAATGCGAACCGTATTGAAGCTGAGCTTGAGAGACTGATGAATTCGAGGAATCCAGACGACCAAGCTAAGTTTGAAAATATCTTAACTTCCATGGTCACGAATCAAAAAATCAAGGATTTAGTGGCAGATGCCACGATTACGCAAGTAGTGAAGCAGGTTTATAAAAAGTTAGCTGTTTTAAAAGATTCGACAAATGAAAATGATATTCTAAAATACATTAAAGTCATCTCGCCCATCTTACCAGAACTGATAAAAAGCCAAGTTCTAACAAAAGAAGAATTTCAAAATTATTTATACAGGAAAAAAGAAAATTTATCACCAGAGGTTATAAGTACGGCTGTGATTGAGCTTGCGCTTTCTGAGGGGGCCGATCAGTTTTTGCAAAACCTTAATGTGAGAGATTTAGATCGCAAATTAAAAAATCTTGTGATCGGAAAAATAAAAGCGTTTGGTGATTCGAAAGATCATCGAAAACAAACAGTTTTTAATAAGTTATCTGAAGAAAAAGAAGCTGCGCTTAAGGAAAATAATTCTAAAAAATTAGAAAAGTTATTAAGCTTAAATTTGGTTGAAATTAATGATGTCAGTATCAGTGGACATTCTTTACTGCTAGAAGCTGCCTATTATGAGGCGAGAGAAGTGATTGATTTTCTGATATCAAATCCAGTGTTCAATATCGACCGCAAGAATAAGCGCGGTCGTAATGATATTGAAGAACTGAGACTTTTAGGAAAATCGGAAATTGCTGACTACATTGAACAAAAGATTGGCCAAATAAAATCTAAAAAAACTGAAAGAAAAGAGCGCAACTCGACCAAAACAGCTCTCTACCCAGAAGGTACGCCGATTTTAGACTCGGTGCGGATCGAACCCGGCACTTTTAGAATGGGTGATACTGAAAAAGTAACTGTAACACTAACTAAAGGTTTTGATTTGATGTCGGTAGATACCACACAAAGGATGTGGAAAGGGGTAGTTGATCTTATTAACACGTATTCCCCACGGCAGTTTAATTTATTAAAAGATGACCCGTCATACTTTAAAGGAAGCGAAAATCCTGTTGAAAGCGTTTCGCATGACCAGATCTCTAAGGAGTGGCTTGTTGCTTTGAACCAATTATCAAAAATGGATAATAAGGTTGTTCAGGACGCATTAGCTGATTTGTTTCCAGGACATGTCTTCGGAAAAAACTATCGACTTCCGACCGAAGCTGAATGGGAATATGTTTCAAGACTGGGTGGGCTTGCGACAGGTGATTATGGATTTGGCGCCACGGCACATAACGTAGATGCCAACGCTTGGAACAATAAGAACTCTGGAAGCAGAACTCATCCTGTGGGGCAAAAAAAGCCAATTATGATTAATGGTAAGCCTGTGTATGACACTCACGGAAATGTCTGGAAATGGATTCAAGATTCCTGGGATGGAAGAAGTAAATTATCTGGCGGCGTAGACCCCGTTGGAGTTGCGGGCTCTTTCCGCGTCCTTCGTGGCGGTAGTTGGATCAACGGTGCGCAGCCGTTGCGTTCGGGTTTTCGGGCCAACGGCTCGCCTGGTAACAGCAACAACG
>CAYPZY010000263.1:0-4737 GCA_964415155.1 uncultured Bdellovibrionales bacterium | reverse complement strand
ATCAAAAAACAAACGTTTAAAGAAATTTTTCGAAGCTTCCTCAGTTGGTGGTTCACCAGGACGAAGTCTCTTGTAGATCTCCATCAAAGCTTCATCAGTAGTATTAATTTTATCAACGAGAAGAGTATTTCTTAGATAAGGACCTACCGACAATCCGTCAAAGAAAACCAGTTTCATTTCTTTAACGCCGGCCTTTACCGCCGCTTGGAGAATATCTTTATTTAACTCGCCGTTAACGTCAGCAATAATTTCGCCGGTATTTTTATCGATAATTGGTTTACCGATAACTTTACCAACCAAGTCTTCAACTGGAATTTCAACTTTTTTAAGGTCAATAGATTTTACTTTTTTGGCGACGGCACGAGTGATACGACGACCAGCTTTAACGATGACTTCGCCAGAAGCAGGATCGATAAGATCAACAAGCGAACGCTGTCCAACCATGCGCTCAATATCGATATGACGGTAAAACTTACCACCTTTTTCAACATTCACTGTATCAAGATCGTAGAAGTACTCGAGCAATGATTCTGTCGAAAAGCCCAAAGCTTTAAGAAGAATCGTTACTGGGAATTTACGACGGCGATCAATACGAACGTAAATTAAATCTTTTTGGTCAAATTCAAAATCAAGCCAGGAACCCCGATAAGGAATGACACGAGCTGAATAAATTAATTTACCACTAGCACTATTCTTACCACCATCATGATCAAAGAAGACACCGGGTGAACGATGCAACTGACTCACGACAACGCGTTCGGTACCGTTAATGATAAACGAACCGTTTGCCGTCATGTAGGGAATTTCACCAAGGTAGATTTCTTGTTCTTTGACATCGCGAATGCTGCGACCTTGTGTCTCATCATCGACATCAAATACGATCAAACGAAAAGTGACTTTGACGGGAGCCGCATAGGTCATGCCTCGTTGACGACATTCCTCGACATCATATTTTGCCGGTTCTAAGGTGTAACTAACAAATTCTAAACTTGCCGTATTGTTAAAATCGGAGATAGGGAAAACGGATTTAAAAACACCCTGAAGACCGGTGTCCGTTCTTTTATCTGGATCAATGTCTTTTTGTAGAAAGGCTTCGTAGGATTTCTTTTGAAGCACTATCAAGTTAGGGGTTTCAATATCTCGTTTTAATTTTCCATAATTTCGACGCAAGCGAAGATTAGATGCAGTTAATGCAGTGATCTCCATTAAGACTCCTCGTCCCTAGCAAGAAACACGTACAAATCCAGCTGTGGATTTGCACATGATATTAGTGTTAATTTTTATTTTATTAAGATTCAAACGTCTCAAAATTATTTGAGTTCTACTTTCGCGCCAGCAGCTTCAAGTTTCTGTTTCATTTTGGCAGCATCATCTTTGCTTACGCCTTCTTTAACAGTCTTTGGAGCGCCTTCAACTAGGTCTTTAGCTTCTTTTAAGCCAAGGCCCGTGATCTCGCGAACAACTTTAATAGTGTTGATTTTGTTTGCGCCACCATCAGCTAAAACGACTTTGAATTCAGTTTTTTCTTCAGCAGGAGCAGCGGCACCACCAGCACCTGGCATAGCCATAGCCATAGCAGGAGCAGCAGCACTAACTCCCCACTTCTCTTCTAAAGTTTTAATCATTTCAGCCAACTCGATAACTGGCATCTTTGACAGAAAATCAACAACTTGATCTCTATTTAGTTCCATTTTTCTTCCTCCGATTTAGTTTCCTAAAAAATTAGTTAGTAGGTCCTTGTTTTTCTTTATGTGCATTTAATACGCGTACGAATGAACTTGGTACAGCCGCCAATTGTCTAACAAACTTAGCCATTGGAGCTTGTAGTGTTCCAAGAAGTTGTGCACGTAACACTTCTTTAGATGGCAATTTTGCTAATGCCTCAATCTTTTTAGGATCGAGAACTGTGCCATCCATAATTCCTGATTTCAAGGTTAGCTTTTCGCATTCGCCTTTAAAATCAGATAGCGCTTTCGCCGTTGCACCAACATCGCCGTAAGCAAAAACAATAGCGTTGGTTCCAACGAACTCCTCGAGAAGAGCGTCCGCATTCTTGTCACCACCAGTAAGAGCTCGTTTTGCCAAGGTGTTGCGAACAACTTTCATTTCCGAATCAGTTTTACGAAGTGTCTTGCGAAACTTTGTTACTGTTTCAACGTTAATACCTTTAAAGTCGATCATGAAAATCGCAGCTGACTTCTGAAACTTTTCTGAGATGCGATTTACTTCTTCTACCTTCTGTGTACGCGTGATCATTTTATTACTCCACTTAACCTAGGTCAGTTTGAATTTGTGTTAAATCCAACGGTACGCCCGGTCCCATTGTTGACGATACCGTTACACCGCGTAGGTAAATACCTTTGCTGGTAGCTGGTTTTGCCTTGATTACAGCACTCATTAGGGCGCCAAAATTATCTTTTAACTTATCTGCTCCAAGCGACTTCTTACCGAAAGAAGCATTGATATTTCCTTCTTTATCAACACGGAAATCCAATTTACCCTTTTTCTCTGCTTCAACAGATTTTTTAACATCCATAGTAACTGTGCCGACTTTTGGGTTTGGCATCAACCCACGAGGGCCAAGAATCTTCGCCACTTTCGATACAACAGCCATCATGTCTGGAGTTGCAATCGCTTTATCAAAATCAAGCCAACCACCTTGGATTTTTTGTACAAGGTCATCTGCTCCGACAAAGTCAGCGCCAGCATCTTTGGCTTCTTGCTCTTTTGGACCTTTAGCAAAAACGATTACACGAACCGCTTTACCAAGACCGTGAGGCAAAGCAACTGCACCGCGAACTTGTTGATCCGATTGCTTTGCATCGACACCTAAGCGCACAGATACATCAATCGACTCGTCAAATTTTGCGGGAGCCGCATCTACAGCCAACTTGATACCGTCGGCGATAGCGTACTTTTTGCTTTTATCTACTTTTTCTGCTGCTGATTTATATTTTTTTCCTGCCATATAAATTCCTAATCTATTACTTCTACGCCCATGCTGCGAGCGGTGCCCACGCACTGAGAAATCGCTGATTCGACATTAAGACAATTCAAATCTGGTAATTTGGTCTCAGCGATAGTTTTAATTTGTGACATTTTAATTTTACCGACTTTGTCTTTGTTCGGCATTTTTGATCCACTTTGTAACTTGATGGCTTGCTTAATCAAGATCGAAACCGGTGGTGTCTTGGTGATAAAAGTGAAAGATCGATCTTGATATACCGTGATGATAACTGGAATGATGGTATCGCCAGCTTTTTGCGTACGCGCATTAAACTGTTTGCAAAACTCCATGATGTTAACACCCTGTTGACCAAGCGCTGGACCGACTGGTGGAGCCGGATTTGCTTTGCCCGCAGGAATCTGTAATTTAACTACGCCTGTAACCTTCTTAGCCATAAAAGCCTCTTACCTTATTTACGTTTTCTCGACTTGAATAAAATCGAGTTCAACAGGAGTCGGTCTACCAAAAATGGAGACTAATACTTTAAGTTTGCCCTTCTCTTCGTTCACTTCTTCAACAGTACCGTTAAAGGAGTTAAAAGGACCATCAATGATGACAACACCTTCGCCAATATTAAAATTAATTTTCGCTTTAGGTTTCTCAGTACCAACTGTAATTTGTTGGTTTACTTTCAAAACATCTTTTTCAGGAACTTCCATTGGTTTTGAACCACCAATGAAACCAGTCACTTTAGCTGCGCTTTTTACCACGTGCCAAGACTCTTCACTAAGATCCATGTTCACAAAAATATAGCCAGGAAAAAATTTCTTGGGACGAGTCTTTTTTTGTCCCTTAACAAGTTCAACCACGTTTTCGGTAGGAATCAAAATTTCTCCGAAATTCTTTTCCATCTTATTGAAGCGAATTTTCTCCTCCAAAGATGCCTTAGCTGTCGACTCGCAGCCAGATTGAACGTTAACTATGTACCATTTTTTTGTAGACACTTTAACTTCCTAAAAATTTATCTTCCAATAATCTTTTCAATCAAAAAAGTAGAAATCTGATCACAAGCATAAACCGCGACACCAGAAACAACGAGAAGAACACAAACAACAACAGTCATAGCGAAAGTGTCACGTCTCGACGGCCAAACCACTTTACGGATCTCACTGACAACTTCATCGGCCCACAATTGCATTGAAGGACGCAGTTGCAACGAAAGGTAAGCAGCCAACCCAAGCGCTACTGGTAAGCCGTGACGGAAAATTTCATAGTCTTGCAAACGAGCTACTACGCCAAATGTAGAAGCAAGAACATCAAGTAAAAGATTAGCGACTATCGCTGTCAAAATACCTGCGCAGACAAAACTTACTGCTACTATTTTTTTATTATCGTTTCCCAAGTCTTGCTCCCAAAAAATCTCGATCCTAATCGTCCTGCCCTAAACTGGCAGGGCAGGAGGGATTCGAACCCACAACCTACGGATTTGGAGTCCGTTGCTCTACCATTAGAGCTACTGCCCTAACTCTTATTTTGTCTCTTTATGTACAGTGTGCTTATTGCAACGTGAGCAATACTTCTTTTTAGAAAAACGATCTGGCGTTAGTCTTTTATTTTTTGTCGTTGTGTAATTACGTTCCTTACACACTTCGCAGCCCATAGTAATAATCACGCGCATAAATTATGCCCCAATCAAAAATTTATAGAGGTTTTCGTAAGAAAACCCCCGATATAGCAATACTCTGAGAATTACTCAAGTATTTCTGTCACAACTCCCGCACCAACCGTTT
>CAYPZY010000262.1:0-4747 GCA_964415155.1 uncultured Bdellovibrionales bacterium | reverse complement strand
CTGTACTTCTCATTTTTGGATCAGCCTTTGCACAAGAGAGTCCTGATGATTATATCGGTGACGCCAAAGGTTTGGGTGATGTAGGTATAGAAGGGATTGAGGAGCTTGAGAATCAATACGGCACGGTTTCTGCCGTACGTATACAAACTGAGGTAGATAACGATCCCGAACTTGAACAATGTAAAAGGGCAGCAGAAGATTCCAAAAGTAAATGTAATATAGTTTCTCCTGAAATGATGATGATGCTAGGTGGTGCATCACAAATTGGTGGTGCTGCCATGTCTGGGAATTCCATTAAGGATAAGTGTGATGCCGCTGCCAAGATTAGTTCTCTAGGCGCCGCTGCGAACACAAGTCTTGGAGGCTTGTGTCTCATGCAAGCGAATGCGTGTGCTGACTACTGTGGCCAACGAGAAAGGAAGACAGCAACCGAAAAAGAGGCCTACGCTAAAGAAGTGAAGGTGGCGTGCCAAGCGTCCTTGAATAAAAGAAAGGAATTACGATCCAAGAGAGTAACCGCAAGGGAAAGAGACGAATATATTGCGTTAGCGGGGCGTTGCAAGGGTGAACAGGAACAGCTTGCCATCGCAACCAATCTTAATCGTGGATTTCAACGTGGTGCTGGCGCATGTATGGACTACAAAACCAAATCCTATCCTATGCTGATTCAAGCCGTTGCCAATGCAGGTATCGCAGCCGCTTCGGCTTCGTGTGCAAGTAAGGCGGGTGAGTCAAGCATCGCCGCGTTTTGTGCTAGGGCGGAAAACGCAGGCAGTGCTAGTTGCGGTGGAGTGGCAAATTGTTCCGATCCTTTGAGAGCGAGACAAGATCCTTCGTGTGTTTGTACAAATCCCACAGCTATGGCAACAAATCCAATTTGCGCTGGCTACGGTGGTTCGGGCGCGACGGCGGGAGTTGGTGGTTCGGCACTAAGTGGTGGAGGAAGTTCATCACTTTCGAGTCTATCGCCTGACGGTCTTACCAATAAAGATTTTAAAGGCGTTGCCGTAAAACCGACTGAGTCACAAAATCCAGGCGTACCTAATGGTGGTGGTGGTGGCCAAATGGGCGCTGGCAGTAATCCAGGTTCACTTAATCCCGAAGAGGGCGGTGGACATGCAGCCGACTACAAAACAGATTTAGATCAAGGCTATCAGCGTTCACGTGGTGGCGGTGAAGGCGGCGGAAGTATGTTTGGCGGCTATCGTGGTAGTGGCGGCGGTAGCGAGTATGGTTCAAGCGGTAAAAGTAAATCTAGTTTTAATTTGTCTAAATATTTACCGTGGACACAAAAGGGACCAGCGCGGGAAATTGCTTCGCGGCAACTTCGTAGCGAAGGTGTAACTGCCGCTGAAGGTCCTTCCATTTGGGAAAAAGTCACAACCAGAATGCGTGCGCTTAAAACTAACTTGCAGTAATTATTTTAAAATCAGGTCGGCAGTAATCTTGGAGCCGGCCTTAATTTTTATTTCAGAATTAACCACGCAATCCTTTAAAACACAGTCAGCGCCAATCTCTACATTGTGTCCTAGCACGACTTTGCCTTGAAGTTTTGCTGAAGGGTCGATCTTCACGTCGCGACCTTTAAAAACACCGCTTTTGACTTTATCACTGGTGGGCGAGAAACGCTTAAATAAACCATGAAGGTAATCATTGCCATTGAAAGTCTTGAGTTCTTTGTCGGTCAAGCCCTCTAGTTTTGCTAAGAGTTTTGCTGTGTCTTCGAGGTAACCCTTTAGACTTCCACCTTCGTACCACAGTCCACCAGTCGCATAACCGTAAACCTTTACGCCACTTTTAATTTTTGGTAGAAGCACGTCTCTAAAGATATCGCAGGGTTTATCAGGAATGATTTCAAAAATTTCATCCGACAAACATTGTACGCCTGTAAAGTGAAGGCCGCGCAAATCTTTGCGGCCTTCGGGTGCGGTTTTGCCAATATCGACAATTTCGTTTTTATCGTTAATCCACACAGCATTGTAGAGAGTACCGACATTTTCGTGTGGAACTAGGGCAAAAACGGCGAGAGTTTTTTTATCACGCACGATCTTGCGCATGTCTTCAAAAAATTTCATGTTATCAAATAGACAAACTGAATCGGCATTGAGTGCCAAAAAACTTCCGCGTCCGTGCAAAAGGTTTCGGGCATTTCTGATTCCCCCGGCACTACCCAAGATCTTTGGTTGTTCATCTAAAAATGCGTAGTCAGACTTTGTTTGTGGAATGGCCGCCGCCGTCTCGCGAATTTTTTGCGGTAAATGATGCGTATTAAAAACAATCTGGCTTGTTCCCAAAGTTTCAGCCAAGTGAACTGAGTAATTGAGAAACGGAATGTTTAAAAATGGAATCGAAGGCTTTGGTAAAACGGTGCTGTAAGGTCGAAAGCGCTCGCCCAGACCCGCGCTTAAAATCATCGAGGGGAAATCGTCACCCTTTTTTTTATTCGAATTTTTTGTCGAAGAGGCCATGATCGGCTAGCACTTTTAAGAACAGTTGGTATTTGGGGAAAAGCATCAAACTCTGGCGAACTTTTTGTAGAGTTGCCGGCAGATATTTTAAATAGCGTCTGTCTTGGCGAAGATTAAAGAAGCTGGCAAAACTCCCACAAGCCTTAAAGCAGCGTTGTATGCTTTGGATTTCATAAACTTCCATGAATTGTTCCCACGAAAGTTTGCTGTGACCAGCGCGAGCGCGACCTTCGAGGTAGTATTCTAAAAGTGACTTCCCCATATCCCGAGAAATATCCACATAAGAATCTTTTACGAGACTCACTAAATCATATTGAATGGGGCCCAGGCGAGCGTCTTGAAAATCAATTGTGCGCAAACGATTAAGTTTGATCATTAAGTTTCGCGAATGATAGTCGCGGTGACAAATGTACTTTGGTTGCGCATCTAATTTTTCGCAAATATCGTTAAATATTTTATATAAGTCATTCTTAACATTTTCGGCCAAATTGATTTTGCACAGAGTTTTCAACAAATGCTCGAAACCATAGTTCATTTCCCACATCAGTTTTTTCGTATCAAACTCAATTTGAAATGCCGTGCATTTGATGTTTTTATCCTGTGAAGCGTGATAATGAATTTTGATAAGTTCATCAATGGCCATTTTGTAAAATGGCATTGAGAGTTCATGGTTCTGATTTTCCCAAAATTTTCGCTCTAAGGTGAGGTCACCCAAATCTTCCAAAAGAATTAAACCCTCTTCGGGAGATTTCTTAATGATTTGTGGAACGGTGATTTGATGTTTAGCGAAATGCTTGTGAACACTTAAGAATGGATAGCCGTCGTCGTCTTGAAATGGCTCCCAAACCATCAGTACCCAAGAATTTTCATTTTGAATGACCCGATAATAACGACGAGCAGAGGCATCGCCCGCCAATTGAATTACTTGAAACGGTTCCTTAGCGAGAACGTTTTTTAAAAACGGCGTGAACGATTCATTTTCGAGACTGGGTTGACTAAGTGGTGTCATTAAAAAAAGTCTGTCATAGGCAGGCGCCGATGACAAGACCAGATTTAGGGCTAGGTCTTTAGACTAAGTCGTCAGAAACGGGTGCTGGCTCGCCCATTTTATTCACAATAAGACTGATATAGATATCCTTTTGTGCTTCCAAAACGGAGTTACCATACACAACAAGTTGTGGCTGTGTAAGACTGGCTTCGCGGTGACTTAACTGGATTTGCGATATCAATTTATAGAAGTTTTCTGAAATGACTTTTCGCTCAATAAGTTCGCGACCAGAGAGTGTTGAGCCTGTGATGATTAACGCTTGTTCATTGGTCCAATCTTGCTTTTGTGCAAGATAGTCTTCTAAAACCTGGCGCTCAAGCGGAGTCAATTTGACAAGTTCATTTACAAATACGCAACTTGGTCCAAGTGAATTTAAATACTCAACCGAGAATGTAGGATCCTTCGAAAGCTGTGACAGTTCAAGAAAACCCGCTTTATCTGTTCTTGTATAAATCTCGTGAGCAATTTTAAAAATCTGATCGTGCTTAAGACCGTTTACAAAAACTGCAAGATCTGAAATATAAAATTCCTTTTCTTCGGGGGATTCTTCTTTACTCTTTAGGTACGAAAATTCGTGCATATTTAAAACGTTATCACGTGGTGGTGGCGTTATTTCCTCTTGGATGTCCTCTTCCATATGATTTTGGCGTTCTTCTAAAATATCTAACTGAGTAGCCAAATTAAAAGAGCCACCGACGATACCGTCGATGAGGAGCGTAAGATTGTCGATTTGTTGTTGATGAAGATTTGAAGCGTTAACGATATTAACGGCGCACGCCAACTGGCCGTCAGAGTGAATTAATAAATAGAGATTAAGATTGTGATAAACGCGCGTGGTAGAAATATTTTTTTCCGCAGAAAAGCCATATTGTTCTGAAATGTTTAAAGCGTACCACTGTTCGGCAGAAAGAAATCTAAAGCCGACGTTATAATTCGCCTCTATATAATGTGATAATTTCGTCAGTATACTTTCAAACTGATCAAAGCTGCCAACCTTCTGCATGTTATTCCTTTCCCGATACGTTCAGAACACAATTAACGGACCGTGATTAACTAAAGCTATGAACCCTATAGGCAAGATGCGTGCCCTGATAGGGGCTGGCGGTGCTTCTGGGGGGTAATGATGTAACTTGTTGATTTGGTGAGGCTTTTTGCTGTGTTTTTGCGGCTTGAAATTTTCGTGCGAATTTGATGAGGGCGTTAGGTATGTTGAACTGGTTTACAGTGGTGC
>CAYPZY010000261.1:0-4757 GCA_964415155.1 uncultured Bdellovibrionales bacterium | reverse complement strand
GTCGCATTCCTACTTCCGATCCGGCGATTCTTGATGACTACATTTCAAAAATCTTAACTTACGAAGCGGGTACGACGGCACCGTCGGCCAGTGGCCTTCACATGGCTTCATTTATTAACGATAAAGCTTCAAGCGGCGAAAGCTTTTCGCAAGATTCAGACTATTTAAGAAATACACTCTTGGCAGCCCGCCCTGACTACACAGCCACAAAAATTGATCGTGACGTTATTACGGACGCTGTCGCCAAACAACAAATTATCGACCAATTCAATGCGGGACCATTCTTTATGACTTATATGGGTCACGGTTCTGAAGACCGCTGGGCGGGCCCAAATTTCTTTACTAATACAGACGCCGATAATTTATCGAACACACGTTACCCGATCGTGATGGCCTTAAATTGTTTGAATGGTTACTTTTACGATGCAGATCCAACCTACACCGGACTTGGTGAACAATTACTATTTAATCGCCGCGGTGGAGCCGTAGCTTTCTGGGGATCAACAGCAATGACAATCCCATCGGCGCAAAAGAGCTTGACCACAGCTTTTATCAACGAATTTGCAGCGGCGACGAGTGCAGGAGTGACCGACGTCAGAATTGGTGACATCCAACAACGGGCTAAACAAACAATGGGTTCCGATTTAAATTCAAAAGATGTTATTAGAAGTTGGGTGCTCCTTGGTGACCCGTCTATGAAAATTCCGTCAGGAGTATTTAGAGGCTTATCTAGTGATCAGTCGTCTACGTCTGGCGACAGCAAAAGTAGCGGTTTCTTTTCTTGCGGAAGCATCCATAACACACCTCCAACCTTTGGCGATATGGTTTCAGGACTATTAGAAATGTTGCTGATGGTTGGAATGTTATTGATAGTGAAGTCGCGTCGCTATTTGCATATCGCCCTAGTGCAATCATCTGATCATTTTATAGCTTTTTTCAAAAACAGAAAAAATCGGTCCACCTGATACTCGCGAAGGTAAACGCTGACTCGTGTCGCTATAACCTTGCTTAAGATAGAATCCTTCAGCCGGCGGGTCTGGATATACCATGATTTTTGACCAGGCATTTTCGGCTGCAAGTTGATCTACGAAGCGAGAAGCGACTTTTCCGAGACCACGCCCAATGTATTCCTTCTTGATCCAAAGATGGTCTAAAAGGGCGCCCTCCGGTTTCTCAACCAGAGCTAAGAAACCAATCAAATCGGAGTTTCGAATTTCAAAAGAAAAACTGGAATTGAGATATAACTCGTTCACCATGATGAGCGGAAGGGAGGCGGCCGCATAATCTTCAGGATAATTCCAAATAGACCGAGACTCCACAATCAATTCATTTAATTCTTTCAAATTACCTAACGTCGCTTTTAAGAAGTCCATGATATTAGACTAATAAAAATATTGAGCGGTCATCAATCTTTTTTGTCCCACGACCAACCCAGTAAGGTCACAAAAAGGACCTTCAAAACATTTGGTTATTGATCAAAATGGCTACCTTGGCGATAATTTCGTGTGGTCAACTTTCAAAGAATCGCATTGATTGTTTTAAGCCTTTTATTTGGAGACCCCAATCCCAGCTGGTCGACGGAATTAAATTCCGCGGGTGTTCAAATAGAAATATCTGAAAAGTCTCAGAAGATTTATAATATTCCCTTAAAAGCTGAAGACTATATTTCAATAGCCATTGAACCAAAGTCTTCAATTGTTAACGTTGAAGTTCGGGACCCCAAAAATCGCCGAGTTACTCAGAAACTAGGTATTCAACAAGATACCTCTGTGGACTTTCATGCCGATTCCTCAGGACCATTTAAATTAAATATTTTAGGTGTCCAAGGTGGCCGCTTGAAATTATCCATTAAAGAAAAGCTTAGCTTAAAGGAAAAAATTCGCCTCCAGGACAGAGATCGAGACGATTTTCAAAGTCCGTTTGTCCAAGGACTTTTGCACAATATCCAAAAGGATGAGGCAAATGCAGCTAAACAGTTTTGGCGATCTCCGCAGTTAAAGAATACTCCAATCATTGAATCCGTTGCGAGTGAGCCCAAAAGGAAGTTAGTTACTTTTTTCTGGCGGGGCCCCCCAGCAACTCGAAATGTCGTCGTTATGCTTAGACCCTATACTCCATTTTATCTCGACGACTATAAACTCCGTAAAATATCTAAAACAGATATTTGGTACAAGACGGTTTTGCTACGCTCTGATACGCGAATGACGTATCAGTTCGCGGAGAATGTTCCCGAAAAAATCACCAAAAAAAATAGGGATAAATTATACTCGGCTGAACAGTTCGACCCACTCAATCCCAAGTTTTTCGTATGGGACCCAACAGATGATGAGCCAAGCAAATATCAAAAAGTTTCAATCCTCGAGCTTCCCGATGCCCCACCCCAACCTTGGATCAAGGAAAACCCAACTGTGCCAAAGGGCACCGTGGAAAATAGAACATTCAAGAGCTCCTTATTGAAAAACGAAAGAACTATCTCCGTCTATTTGCCGCCAAACTATAATAAGAATTCAAAACCATACTCGGTATTTCTGCTCTTCGATCGCGCTGAGTATTTAAAAATAGTTCCGACGCCAACAATTATGGACAACTTAATTGCTGCAAACAAAATTCCCCCAATAGTGGTTGCCCTAATCGATTTTCCAAACTCATCGAATGATGCACGCAGAGACGAGCTTTCCTGCAATAAAAACTTTACCTTCTTCATGCGTGACGAATTACTGCCATGGTTGAAAGGAAATTTTAATGTGACAGTTGATCCTGATCAACTGATCGTCGGTGGCTCTAGTTTGGGTGGATTAGCTGCAACATGTGCGGCCTTTCAAGCCCCTGATACTTTCAGAAATGTGTTGAGCCAATCAGGGTCTTATTGGTGGAAACCTGCAGTCGAGGAACACGGAGAAGACGCCGAGTTAAATCACTTAGCAATTCAATTTGCTCAACACAAGAAATTGCCGATACGTTTTTATTTGGATGCCGGGCTTCGCGAGATTGATCTCGAAGGGAACGGACATATGATACTTTTACCAAATCGAACTTTAAAGAACGTTCTAATCGCCAAAGGTTATGATATTCATTATCAAGAATTCTCTGGAGGACATGACTATTTGAGCTGGCGTGGCACTTTGGCTGATGGGCTTATTTTTTTAACTAGCGCTCATTAGTCACGACCGTCACCAGATAAAATTATCAATTGCACCAAAACCTCACAATACAAATAATTTGGTGAGGCGGAAAATCGCCACCAAAACGATCCTCCGCAAATTTATACTCCAAACTAATTTTGTCGTTTGAGCTGAGTCAATCTGCGAGTGCCGCCGTACTCAAGAAAAATTTGATCTTGAACAAGTTGAAACTTTAGACCCTCAGGAAAATTCACGGGACATGTGCCTTTACCCGCAGGTATCGCCAATTTTACACCCGACTTTAATTCAACGGTATTTCCGTTTTCACTATAGCTTACGATTAAATCTGATTTCAGTGTTGAAGAAACCTCCGCTACGTGACAAGTCGACTCTAAAAAAAGGCTGTTCTGGGTGAACCGAAAGACATAGGTTAACTGGCCATCTCCAGACTTCGCCTCACCCGTCCAGGTTGTTCCAATCAAACCCGCTGGTTGCGCAAATGTTTCTGTATTTGCGTTCGAATGGAATGATACTACTAGTAGCAGTCCGAATAAATTAAAATAGCTTTTCATGCCTTTTACCTCCTAAAGGTTTCAACAGTTCATAACCAAGATTTATGTTTTTGAAAAGCATCCTGTAATAACAGGTCACATTATTAAGCAGCGTTTTTGGGAACTCCCGCTTCTAGATTAAATGAATCAGCGATGTCATTCCACTGCCACTGTGGAAGTGCAATGAAGTCCTTTGTAAACCTAACCTCCAGCTAGACACTTTTTAGCGTCCCCCCATTGGTCAAATTTGAAAAAAAAATACGATTGGTCAATAATTTGGCATTTCGAAAAGCTCTAGTGTATAAATTCATAAAAACCATTTTGGAGCACCCCATGAAACTTCTAGTTACTTTGAGTTTAATTTTTCAATCTATGACGACTTTTGCCGGTACTTCTGACCTACGCTATAGCGTTGATGTTGGTTCGACAAAGCTGGCGAAAATTATCACGGAAGGTACTTACGAAAAAAATGGGCCGCGTGAAGGTCAATTTTTCAACGATCTTTTGGCTTCCGCTCCCGAATTGAAAAAGCGCGAAATCGATGAATATTATGGTCGCGCTTTTCCTTATGAGATTCATGATTACCACATACTGAACGTTATAGCTTTAGCCAAAGCCGAAGGGAATCAAGGTATCGTTGAAGAACTACAAAAGCTAGATACAGCCTATCGAAGCCTTGGCGGTGAGAAGTATAAACAGCGCTTTATGGAAGTTCTAAATAAGCTGTTTGATCAACGTATTGAAACGATGAAACGTGATTTTGAACTCAGACTTGAAAAACACGGCGGTCATTTTACAGCCATGTTAGTAGAGTATCTCGAGGACCTAAAAAAGTTAGAGCACGAAAAATTTGTAGCGGGTGTTAAAACGTTCGCTATAATTTTAGGTTTTGGTGGCGCAACTTTTGCGACAGTTTTCCTGGGAGTACCGTTGATCGTACCATTATTGGCAGCCGGAGTTGCGAGTAAATAGTGAGATATTGAGAAATAAACTTAGTTGAACTGAAAACTTAAGCAACCACCGCACAACTATTTACCGATTCGGCGTTACCCACCTCAGAGAGAGAAGAACCCAAATTTGGTGC
>CAYPZY010000260.1:0-4761 GCA_964415155.1 uncultured Bdellovibrionales bacterium | reverse complement strand
TTGACCTAAATTTTTAAAGCGTTCCAAAATATTGGCGGCAACATCTGACGCGCGTAAGATTCCGTCCATGGCTTTCTTCATTTCCTCGGCACTACCGTCTCGATAAAGTTCTGCCTGGCCAATGATCTGCATCATGATATTGCCAAATTCGTGAGCCACACCACGAGCGACAACGGCCACCGAGTTGAGTCGTTCACCCTCATGCAACCTTTTGTACATTTCGGCGAATTGCTGATCGCGAAATTCTTTTTCTTTTTTAAGATTCCAAAGCGAAACACAGTTACGCGCTTTCTGTAGTATTTCACCTTCAGAAAAGGGTTTGTTGAGATAGTCCCATTTATCGGCCATTGTTGTGCCAAGAAATTGATTGATCGTGTTCACATTACGGTCCTGATAGGCAGTGACAAAAACAGCATAAATGTTGGGGTCAATTTTGTGAATTTCCTTAACTAGTTCGATACCGTCCATGCCTTCACCCAATTTGACATCGAAGAACCCCATTGCGTAAGGTTTCCCGGCTTCGTAAGCTTGTTTCGCTTTGATCAAAGCCTCGGCGGCTGAGTGGCAGACAGTGAGTTCATAGTTTTCTGCCGAGGGAGAAGATTCTGGTGCTGCGGGCGCGCTACTACGACTTGAACGTTTGATTGGAGTTACATTATCCTTTTTCTGAGGAGACAAAAGATCGACGTAAGCGTTAGCAATTTCCTTTTCGTCATCTACAACTAAAATTCTGCGGTTCCACTCGATTTCAGTTAATCCTCTTGGTGGTGTCGAAGGAGCAGTAGGAGTTAATATTCTAGCGGTTTGGCTCATGCGGCCACCTCCTCAGAATGTTGCAACGGTAGAGAGATTTTGAATGTCGTTGACTCAAAGGGAACAGAATTTACGAATTCAATATCGCCACCAAAAGCGCGAATGAATCTGCGACTAATACCCAGGCCTAAACCGGTGCCTTCATCAGACGACTTGGTGGAAAATTGCGTTTTAAAAAGCTTTGGCTGATTGTCACTGCTGATCCCTGGGCCATTGTCAGCAAGTTCAATAATTAGTTTACGGTTTTCGCAAAAGGTTCGAATTTTAACCATACCCTTTTTATCAGCCGGGTTATCCTTCACCGCCTGCAGGGAATTTCTTAAAAGATTGGTTATTGACTGAATGAACTCATCTCTATCAACCACGACTTTGTCGAAGGTAACTTCAGTTACATGTTCAATGTTTACTTTTGACTGATTATAGAGATCACCCATGATGGTGATACAATCATTGAGAAGGGTAGTTGCAGAGTAAGATTTCATTTCTCCACGAACAATACTTAGAGTGCGCATTCCTGAAATGATTTTATTGATCCTTTGACCTTCATTAATGATAAAATCGGTGTCGCGTTTTAGATTGCTTACTTCCTGCTCCCAATTTTGTAATACCATTTTGACGTTGGACATGTCCTCATCCCATAGGGATTTTTGCGGATCAATCGTCGAGGGGGTTTTCCAGTTAGTCACAAGATTTTCAAGGCCCCCTGAGGCAACATCTTTAGACCATGCTTCTTGAATCTCTTTAAGTAAAAGCGTCTCTTTACCGGCTGATTCTTCGATGCGAGATTGAACGCGCTTGGTGCGTGCGAGGAGGCTTGTTAAAGGATTCAAAACTTCGTGTGCGGCATGACCTGCGATTTCCCCGATGGCGGCAAGACGTGACGTGCGAAGTAACGCCTCTTGTGTTTCTTTGATCGCACGGTTTTGCTCAGCTAACTTCTGAGTGCGATCCAAAACTTTTTGTTCCAAATCTCTATTAATTTCTTCTAATTGCAAACGGGAACTTTTGAGGTCTCTAATCATGGAATTAAATGAATCCGCCAACAGTGATATTTCATCTTTGGATTTGATTTTGATTTGCGTATCGAGATTGCCCTCTGCCACTTGACCCATACCTTCTACCAACGTTTCAATAGGTTGAGTCAGAGAGCGCGAAAGAAGAAGTGCCGCCATAAAAGCTAGTGTCATCACCATCGTCGCAAACACAAGCGAGCGAATGATTAGATCTCGAATAGCTGAAAATGCTTTTTTACCGTCGGCTTCTGAGACAATAAAAATCTTGTTATTAAAAGTTTTTGAAAAGGCGCCGAGATATTCTTCACCGTTAATTTCATACTCACTGACTGACGTTTTTACCTGGCTACCAAGCGCTTTCTGCACAAGCGGCCACTTAACGGTACTTGTGAAGTCGAGCATGGCCTCGGCATTTCTGTGAACTATAGCGTGCCCGCGGTTATTGGTAATAAATGCATGATAAAGTTTGTCGGTGGGAAGTGATTTTAAAAATTGATCGACACGGATGTAAGCAATTACCGCCCATCGTTGCACAGGCTTTCCTTGAGCATCTTCTTCAATAACACTTTTGCCATAACCAATTAGCGGAGGACCGTTTTTTATAGTGGCATTCCAAATCTCTTCGCCGGTTTGCTGTATTTCTGCAAAAGGAACGGGGCGGGCTTTTGGCAGTTCCTTTTCAAAGTAGTCTTTGTCTATGGCATAGGTGGTATTGAAATCAGCATTGTTGTAAGACTTAAATTGCGCTTCAAGATTTGCAGGATGAGAAAGCGACATGTAAACTATGTTTGGTTCATTTTTTAACAGATCATCAATAACGTTTTTTACCGAATCCTGCTTGTCATTCAAAAGTGCAAACAGAGTCATTTTGTCAGAATAGCCGCGAAATACGGATTCAATTTCAGCAGATAAGTTGCTCACCATACTGCCGTTAAGTTCGAAAAGTAATTTCTTTTTATCTTCTTTAAAGGTTTCGGAAGCGACAAAAAGATAAATAGATACACAGACGGCGAGTAACATCGTCATTACTGCTAAAAATTTTAGGCGAATTGAAAATTTTGGTTTCGCCAATTTCGGCATGGTTAGCCACCTTTCCCTTCAGAAGTATCGGCCCACAGATGGCTAAATATTAGAAATCGCTCACAATCCGTAAACGAACTACACCTTTATCTGGTTGTTCGGAACACTACCGCATCGCTAGTCACAACTTGGCCACCTGGAGACGTACTTGTTACCGTCATCATGTACTGTCGATTGGATGTAAGTCCAGTTAGAGTCACACTATGGCTAGTCACATTGCCAGCAACGCTAGCCGTTCTTGTAACGTTGGTGACGAGATCTTTGTAAGTTACAAGTGAGTCAGCCGGAATACTTGTCGTCCACGTAATTAACTCGCTGGTATTGCTGACCGGAGCAAATTTCACTTGTGTGATTTCAAGAGCTCCCTCAGTAGGAATATTTGTGCAAGGATTTGTGCCGGCAGGTAATTGCCAATTTCCACCCTCTAAAATTTTCCACTGACGATCAAGTAGATCGATAAATGCTTGTTGAGGCGCTGGTGGATTGACTGTCGAATCAAAGAACTTCGAGTTTCCCGATTGTCCACAACGAACATCAAGGGCGGCATTTGCTGCGGTAACCTTTTTCATCATGATCATAAAAGCAATGTGAAAGCGCGGACCCTGATAGTATTGAATCTTCGCGGGTATACGAGTGTTGGCGTCCATGTAGATTGCTTCTGTAGAACAACCCATTTTTGTGGCATGCGTACCATCGTTATTGATGTACATTTCGTAGCCATTACCACGATCGAGTTTAATGGTTGAACCATCGTCTGATAATATAGAGAACTGATAATATCCTGGCTCATCTCTGTCAGAAAGTTTAAGGACACTATAAAGATCTAAAGCAAAATATTCATAGAGAGTTGTTCCATTTTGATTAGTAATTGTTTCTCCCGCACGCGTTTCAAAACCGCGATCAAAAGGGCGAGTTGGAACATTAATGCGGTTGAAATAAAGAGTCGCATCTACTTTTGTTCCCAATGTAAAATAGCTATCGAGAGTTGTATAATATTGAGAGTTGTCAGGTGGTAAATAGAAGAGATTTCCGACCAAGCCTCGATCAGGAAAAGTCACGCCTTGACCAATTAATGGATCACAAATTGCCTTCAAAGCATCGGGCGCAGGTGAATCGTCTGGAGGAATATCACCACCCACATCTGGAATGACGTCAACTTCGGTATCACCCTCTTTAACGTCATTCGGTAGACAGGCAAGCAAAGATGAAAAAACAAGTAGAATTAATATATATAAAGACTTACGTGTAAGGTTCCCAACAAACGTGCCCATTTTGACCTCTTTGTATAATTTTATAGTAGGTTTGCATTATTGACGAATTTTTAGATAGTATTCTCATTTCGAGGCGTTTTTTTGAGTCGTGTAGGTGAGGGTTGGGTTAAGTTGTGTCAGTTTGAGATTTGCTGTGTCGTTTGGCGTTTTGCTATTGAGACTTGACTGATGTCAATGTTCTGCATGCCGCTCTTGATGATGCGCCCAACACAGCGTCGTGAGATTATCGAGATCATTTGATCCTCCTTGGGACAGTGGAATTTGATGATGAATGTCGGTCCATCTTTGGTTTGAACATCTTATGTTTTGATGTTGGTGCGTGCATTGTCCTTGATCTCTCTTGTTTACGTTGTGTTTTGTTTGTGCTGAGAATTGACGTGTCCCCGGGACATGTTGGTGGATTGGTTTTGCCAGCCTCTCGGCTTTTTGAACAAGATCATTTTTTTGTAAGTAAAGCTTAAGCGCTTCTTCTAAAACATTTTCCATTGAGGCTGGTTTTCTTGATTTTTGACTTTCAATATCTTGCGCACGTTTTAATTCGCTAAATGTTTTTTCAGAGACTCCAAGTTGCAGATAAATTCTAT
>CAYPZY010000259.1:0-4765 GCA_964415155.1 uncultured Bdellovibrionales bacterium | reverse complement strand
GCCGTCAATCTCTGAAAAATCGCGAGCGAAGGTTTTTTTTAAGTCATCTCTGACGTTTCTTTTGTAACTAATGAATTTTCCTAAATTAGTCGTCCCGGATTCGATTGCATACATAACCGCATTTGCCGTAAATGGATTTGGCCAGTAAGTTTCGCGCTCATTCTGTTCGGCCCAAACATAGTTTAGCGCCAGCGTTTTCCAAAAGAGCATCCCGCCCGAAACGATCACGTAAATGCGCGCAGGGAAATCGTCTCCCGCTTTGGTCTTTTCACTATTTGGCGCCTTCTTTTCAAGGAGTTTATCAACTGCCCATGACCAGTTAAGAAACGGCGTCTTGGTCAGATCTACTTTCATTTTCTTAATTAGGCCCGCAGCAGAATCGGTGCTTTCAGAAAGCAAAGTATCTTTTTTGTCGCGTATCCTAACGGAATATTGGGTTTTTCCCTTAAATTGCTTAACTTCCCAAGTTTTGAGCTCATCCTGGGTCCAATGGACAACATAAATATTGTTTACGGCCAGCGCCGTGTTGAGAAATAGATGAAATAACATTAATATTGCCATAATGAACTTTCAAAATGTTGGAGTTTCTATTTATCTAGTGTACGTTATTAATGTTGGAATTTGTCTATGAAAAAAGATTTAAAATTACTGGTCATTGATGATGACTTCGAGATTGCCGAAGTCATTAAGACTCATCTTACCTGGAAGGGTTACAATCACATTCAGGTCGCCAAGAGCGGTAAGGAGGCTTTGGAGCTTTTTTCCGCCGATAGGTTTGATATTGTTTTTACTGATGTTCGTATGCCAGAGATGACGGGAGTAGATCTTTTAAAGAAGATCAAAAATATTCGCGGAGAAACGGTAGTAATAATGATTACGGGGAACTCCAATCTTTCCGACGTGGTTCAGTGCCAAGCGTTGGGGGCACTTGATTTCATTTTTAAACCCTTTGGAAATTTTTCCGAAATTGATGCTGTGATGGAGCGAGCACAAGAACTTCTTAACCGCTGGATTGGCATTAAAAACAAGGTGAAGGGTATTGATATTTTTTAGTTTAGTCATAGCGGGTTTATCCCTGTTTGATGTCGCGTCCTCTGTGACCATTCATGGGCATCGCGGTGCCCGCGCCGTTAGACCCGAGAATACGATTGCAGCTTTCGAAGAAGCTCTTCGCGTGGGTGTCGATGTTTTAGAGTTTGATATGGTGGTGACGAGAGATAAGAAAGTTGTCATCAGTCACGATCTTCGCCTCAATCCCAAAATATGTTTGCATGGTGATGGCAGACCCATTGAGGAAAAAGTCCCGGTCTATACTTTGACTTTGAGAGAATTAAAACAATACGATTGCGGTACCTTAAGACATCCGGATTTCCCTCGACAAGTTGCTGTACCAAAGGAAAAAATTCCCACGCTTGAAGAGGTTTTCGAGTTTGTGAAAAAATCAAAATGGCCCGCTGCCAAGTCGGTAGAATACAATATTGAGACAAAAATTGATCCCGATCACCCTGATCTTAGTGTTGATCCGGAAGAATTCGTAAAGCTGGTTTTAACCGTCGTGAAAAAATTTGGTTTAGAAAAGAAAATTATTTTGCAGTCTTTTGATTATCGCACACTTAAAGCGATGAGGCAGATGGATCCCCATATTCGCATTTCTGCTTTAGTGGAAGGTTACTTCTCAAACCTTACCAAGGTAGTCCAACAGACGAAACCAGATTACATTAGTCCGGATTTTGACCTTCTTTCGAAGGATAAGGTCGCAACTTTGCAAAAAATGAACGTCAAAGTTGTGCCTTGGACGGTCAACAAACCCGGAGATTGGAAAAGGATGATCGATTGGAATGTTGACGGAATCATCACGGATGATCCCGGGGGCTTAGCAAGTTTCATCAACAATTAGGTAGCCCAGTTCTACATCATTTTGTATTTCGGGCCGCTGCCACCTTCGCGAGGTTCCCAGCGGGGTCCCAATACATCAGTCGCTTTACAGTCGACACAGTTCGGAGCATTAACCACTAGCTTGCCGTCGCGGACTTCATAAACTCCCGCAGGACACATATGCGAATAAAGATCAGCTACTTCACTTGGAACATCTTTACCAATCGTAAGGTGGCTGGGAATATCGTCGCGGGTTTTATTTCCCGATAAATAAACAGCGTCCACTTTACTGATATAACCCTCAGGTTTGGTCAGGTCAGACTCGCCAACATATTTTTCTTCTGCCGCATCTTCAACAGCATGCCCGCTATAACCGGGGAACTTGCCACCAAAGGCGGTGAGCATTGCTGCTTTGGCTCCCCCCACAAAAAAACCATCCTTAAAGACATGGCGCATGTGCTGCGTGTATTGTAAGTCTTTGGCGATAAAACTTGATTTGATTTTTTCGTCATAACTAGAAAGTTTTGCTGCAGAAAAATCTTGGGCTTTGAGCGCTGCAAAGATTGTTCTGGCGGCAAAAATTCCCGACATCATAGCGTAGTGAATTCCTTTTAACGCCGGAACGTTAACGAGTCCTACACAATCGCCCGCCATGAGAATTCCATCGCCATGAAGTTTTTTGGGAAGTGACCGCCAGCCACCTTCGGGAATGGTTTTAGCTCCCCACTCTTGAATTTCACCGTCTTTTAAATATTTTGCGAAAAGAGGATGTTTTTTCATATTCTGCAACAAATGATGTACATCCATCTTAGAGTTTTTATAGTCGAGACCTGCGACTAAACCAAAAGCCACTAGTCCATCACCCATAGGATACATGAAACTACCACCGAATGTATCGAGAGGTAGCGGCCATCCCAACGTGTGAATCACATCTTTTGGTGGATTTGGAGTCTTCCAAACTTCTTTTACACCGAGGGCAAAAATTTGCGGTTCATTTCCCTGCAAGTTTTGCCATTGAAGGTAGGCGTTAGTCAGAGGGCCGCGAGTGCCTTCAGTGAGTACTGTCACCTTTGCTGAAATATCTGTAGGCGCCATATAAGAGGAACCTGGCTCGCCGCTGCGATTAAGTCCCGCTGGTGTCGTGCGCACGCCCTGGACTTGATTGCCGTTCACAATTAGCGATTGCGCCGGGAACTGAGTGAGAATATTTACCCCGAGCTCTTCAGCTTTTTGTCCAAGCCAGCGAGCGACTTCGCTAATGGATGCGACAAAATTTCCTTTATTTTTCATTGTGGGCGGTGTCGGCAAACGGTAGTGGCAATTCTTTGTGAGTAAGTAAACAGACTCGTGATTAACTTCGCCGCGAAATGGAAAATCTTTCGCCGACATATCGGGAAAGAGTTCTTTAAAAGCGATCGGATTAATTACGGCGCCAGATAGATTGTGATTGCCGAGCGCTTCTGCTTTTTCCAAAACGCCGATCTCCACGGGACCAACGCTGGGATCTTGTTTTACTAATTTTGCTAGCTCAATAGCTCCCGCTAAACCCGCAGGACCAGCGCCAACGAATAGAACATCGAGGGGAACCTGTTCGCTGCTGGCCTCAGGATTATTGAGTATTAATTTTTTTTGGTCGAGAGCTGCTTGGAATTTTACTGGGACTATTGTTTTCATAACAAAAAGCTACCAGCAGACTTTAGATTTTTGTAGCAATAACGCGTTAGTTCGCTTTATAGGTGGGTTTCAGTTTTCTCAAATTTCCCCGCCAATCGACAAAATACCAATGGTCATTCAGAACGTGAATTGTCGAAAAAACTTCCGTCCACTTGGTTTCGGCCTCGGTCGGTGCCCATGTAAAAGTTTTTTCGCCGGTGCGAAAACTATAAGCTACGACACCGTCTTTTTCTGTTGGGTATAAAATGTTTCCGTAACCGTCAAAAGCAGGAGTCGCGTAAGCGTACTTTGCTTTTGGTCCATCAGTGCACCAAACCCGACTGCCTGCAAAGGGATCAATGCTGCACACTTTGCCGTGAAGATCTGAAACAACAATAAAGCTGGCAAGTTTTTGCGGAATACCAATGATCGGTCCGTCTAAATTTACCGCCGTAAGTGGTTTACCATTTTCTTTGTCAAAGCAGGCCACCTGTCCATAATTTGTAGGAACAAAAATTTCACCCAAACCCCAACAGACGCGATCTTGATAAAAAACTGGAGCTCTCCAGCCAGAAGCAGCGGTGGCTGTTTCCCAAATAATCTTGCCGGTGAAAAAATCTAGGGCGTAAGCGCGATGATCACGTTTGTCGTTATCACGTTCAATTCCACGAGTGAAATAAACCTTACCGTTTTCGACCCGCACTTCTGAGTCGACGTGACCCAGAGGTTGATGCCAGACTTCTTTCAGGGTTAGCGGGTCCACGGCGTGAATCCCGTCAGCGCCACTCATCACGAACATAAGTGTTTTTTCAGCGACAGTATAGATCGCCGGAACGCCCTCAGTGTGACCAGCTGTCTGAAAGGCTCCGCGAAGTTGACCGGTGGCGAGGTCAAAAGCATAAACGCGGCCATGATGAGTACGATGATGGCCTTCACCAGCAAATAAGATATCATTCCAAATAACGACTCGCGGAGTTGCATTGGTGCCGACAAAAAACTTTCTCAGAAGTTTTCCATCCTGTGCGTCGAGTTCATAAATGTAACCATCGTCGGTTCCTGTAAAAAGGGAGTTGCCAGAAAAGGCGATTCCACCAAATGACCCTTTTTCGCTAATTTTTTGTGTCCAAACTTGTTCGACCTTTTCGAGGGACCGAAAAACGTGCGGATCAAATTTTTCAGTGGTGGTAAAACTTTCGACGTTGTCAGTGTACTTCCGACCAAGAGAGGGTTGCGCTAA
>CAYPZY010000258.1:0-4784 GCA_964415155.1 uncultured Bdellovibrionales bacterium | reverse complement strand
CAATTCCCAGACTCTTTGCCAAAGCAACCGCATAAGTCGAAACTGTCACCCCATGATGACCGATATTTTGGTCGGTATTTTCAATCGCCAAAACATTTTTTAGTGCTTTATCTTCCTTCATCAAAAATTCGACGTAGCGAGAAGCGCCTTCTTTGGCGATCTTGTAAGAGGTCTCATCTTCAGCGCGATCCATGACCTCTTCGGCATTGGCTTGTTGCATGCCTTGAACAACTTGCGAACGATCCTCAATGGACTTTCCCGATTTTGCATCATAGGCCATTTCAAGGTTCTTATCGATGTAACTGCGATAGTTTTTTTCGTCATCGTTGAGAATCCACATCTTGCGTAATTTTTTTTCTTTCAAGCGGGTAAGCCTGCCGCCCTCAAAACTGTCACCACGACGAAGGTAGAGGATGTGTTTGTCATTGATGCCGATATAGACATCAAAATTAATTTTTTGATCACCTCTAAGAGTACTAACGCGAATAGGAAGATATTCCATGACCTTTACTTACCTCATTGATAGAGTGGGTGTATGGATGAAATTCTAATCGAATTTAAAGGCGAGTCCAATAAATTAGTAAAAGAGATGATGGAAATTCTCGAGGAGGTCGATGGACAATTCGGCCATAAGTTCCTACTTGAGAATTACGGCCAACTTGTCGACCGCATTATGGGCGGGGCAAAAAACCTTTTAACTTTAGGTGTTTCAAATAATCCCAATATCGAAAAAATAGGCAAGTATGCTGAATTGTGCAAGGTCGTCGGATATAAAACATCGCAGGTTGATAACGAACAACTGTTTACGGTGGCAGTAGCGTTATTGCTGGATGCGACTGAAATGTTAGAGGATATGATTTCGAAATTTGGTACCGAGAAAGAGGTCGATGTTAAGGGGATATTAAATAAGACCTTTTTAGATCGGCTTAATTGGGTGGCAACAAAATTTGACGAAAAATTGCGAGCCAGCGTTGCCGTTAAGAGTGACCAGGGTGGCAAGAAATCACAAGAGACTATCGACAGTCTTCTTAAACAGCTAGGTGTTCTCTAGTTGTTCAAGTGTCCATTGAGCAAGCTCGCCTAAATCTTTATTGTTTAAGCATGCCCGCACGTCGCCCGCGAGGTTTTTGAGTCTCTTGTTGGCGATGACCACCAGCGTATTTCTCTTAAGCCCACGCCCGCGGGCCCTTTCCAAAGCGGTACCTTTAATTTTTCTTTCGATGGCGCCATAACTTAAATTAAGAAGGTCGCGAAGCTGAATTTCTATTTCTGCTTCATTGGGGTGAGGTGCTGGTTGTGTCTTTAATTTTTTTTGATTCCACGGGCAGACGGTTTGGCAAATATCGCAACCAAAGAACCAGTCTTGCATTAGACCACGAAGCTCTTTTGCGGGATTTTTTTTAGCTTCGATCGTTAAGTAAGATATGCAGCGACGAGCATCAAGTTCGTAGGGAAAGAGCAATGCCTGAGTTGGACATGCGTCGATACATTTGGTACAAGTACCGCAAAAATTTTTAGTGGTGTGAGTCGGGGCTTTCAGATCAAGTGTGGAAATAATTTCGCCAATAAAAAAGAAGCTTCCTTTTTCACGGTTTAAAAGGCAGGTGTTTTTACCAATCCAACCGAGTCCTGCGCGCTCAGCTAGGTCGCGCTCTAAGACGGGTTTTGAATCGGTCGCGACCCAGAAGTTTTCGTTGGGAAATAGCTGTTGCAGTTGCTCCGTCAAAAGGCTCAATTTCCGCTGAAACCAATCGTGGTAATCTTCGCCTTGTGCATAAGCGGCTATCTTTAATTCCGAGAACTCATGCGCCACCTTTTTAGGATGCGGCAAATAAGGTTGCAAAAAGACGATAGCTGTCTTGGCATTTGGAAAAGACTCTTCAGGATTCATTTTAATACTTAGATGTTTTTGCAAGTACTCCATCTCGCCGTGACGCCCCTCATTTAACCACTTCTCATAGTGGGTAAGCGCTTGCGTAGCTCTTATTGGTGCAAATCCATAGGTTAAGTCTTGAGTTTTAAGAATTTCCTCAATTTTTTGTTTAGCCGTTGGCGTTGCAGCTGGTGTAGGCTGAGAAGAAGGATAAGACATGCAGTTTGAAAATCACAAACAATGGCCATCTGTCAAACAGGTCTGCGAAAAGCTGACAGCGGCGGGCTACAAGGCGTGGCTTGCTGGCGGTTGTGTTCGTGATGCTCTATTGGGGTGTGAGCCCAAAGATTTTGATATCGCAACGAATGCCAAACCAGAAGCCATCCAAAAAATATTTCCAGGTTCGCTTCCTATTGGAAAGCAATTCGGGATTATCATCTTGCCTTTTGATGGCTATCAAATCGAGGTCGCAACCTTTCGCAAGGACGGGCCCTACAAAGACGGAAGACACCCTGAATCGGTGAGTTTTGCGACTGCCGAAGAGGATGCTTTGCGTCGGGATTTTACCATGAACGCTTTGTTTTATGATCCGACCACGGCAAAGGTTATCGATTTTGTTGGTGGTGAAAAAGATATTCGGGCCAAGCTCATTCGTTGCGTGGGTGACTCGCATGCACGTTTCGCTGAAGATAAATTGAGAATTCTCCGAGCGTTTCGTTTTGTAGCACAACTGGGTTTTGAATTAGAGAGAAAAACCTTCGTAGCGACAAAAAGTTTCTCTTTGCGTGAGGTTTCGCGCGAACGCGTCCGCGAAGAATTTTTGCGCCTATTAATTTCGCCATTTTCTTTGCGTGGCCTAAGTTTTCTAAGTCAAAGCCAATTGCTTGTGGAAATTATTAGTGAGATTACGACTGCCGAAGATTTGTGGACCAACAAAAGTCAATTAAGTCCTTGGTTGCAATCGAAGCTTCTTCTTAGTCATTGTGATATTCACGACAAAGAAATTTTATTGGCGTTGGCCATTTTGCCAAGTTGTTGTCTTTTAGAAGACAAGGGGAAAGGCGCTGCCACGCAGATCGGTCGACGCATCTGTGAGAACTTAAAATTGTCGAACGATTTTAAGAATGCTGTCACCTTTATTTTAGAAAATTGGCGAGAGGGTTTAGTGTTTTCAAATCTTAAGACGAGCGATTTACTTCTCTTGTTTTCGCAAAAACATTCACCGATGCTTCTACAGGCGTTACGGTCGCATTTTAACTGGACGGCTAAGGTGGATGAATGGAATACGTTGCAATCGCGGGTGCGGACCGTTCTGCCGCCTCTGGGCGCCTTGCCTGAGCCATTATTATCTTCAGAGGATGTAATCACCTTGGGCGCCCAAGGTGCCCAAATCGGGGAGTGGTTAAAGTCTTCTTTTCGAGCGCAGTTGGATGGGGTAGTGAAGACTAAGAGTGAGGCTCTGGCGTGGGTTAAGAAAAAAAGTTAGATGGGACCTCAGTTAATCTTTTTGCGTTTAAAGGTAACCCCTAAGCGAAGAGAGCGATATTCGGCAGTTTGTGAAGTGACAGACAAAATCTTATAAACATCTTGAAAGACAAAATCATCGCCTTCGATTTTGCTTCTGACGACGTGATAGTTCTTCACATTTTTCCAGGTGCCACGTTCAGTTTGCTCTTTTACCAATTTGCCTTTCATATCATAAATATAAAATTTATCTTCGAAAGTGCCATCGGGATTGTTCTGCGTTTCGCTTTTTACTTTTCGGTCATTGTACTCTTCTTCACTTGTCCAACGGCCTGTAATATCTCCCGTGAAGTCTTTAATGATTGGATTCTCGGCTATTATTTGAAGCAATGCCGGTGTTACGTCGACGACCTGGCGTTTATTTTTCATCATCGGTGAATCGAATCGGATGAAGATTCCATTTCCACTAAACAAAAAATCAATTGTTTCTTCCGAAAGCAGACTAAGTTCCTTTAAAAAACTGTTCTGCGAAAAGTTTGGTTCGATGCCATGGACCCACCACAAAATCCTATCGACGCCATGATTCTCATCTTGGGTATAGACGAAGTCATTCTTGTCGGTAAAGGATTGTTGGAGGTCTTCCAGTTCGCGGCGAGTGGTCTCACTCATTTTCAAGTTGTATACGGAGGTGGTTTTGGTTTCCGGCTGGGATTTATAAAAATAAACCAGAGCGCCACTTATAAAAACCACAACAATTAAAGTAATGATGATATTTCGTCGTTTCATACTCATATTTTTAACTATTCAATGAGATGATGGTTGGCAATAGTTTTTTGGAGTTCAATTCGGCGGCAGAAGCAAGATCTTAGTTTTTTGCCAAGAGACCAATGATATTGCCGTTAGGATCAGAAAAAGTGGCGAAAAAACGTTTTTCATCGCCTGCGTCTGTTTTTGATAAAATTATTTTGCCGCCAAGGCTGGTGACGACATTTAGACTCGCCTGTAAATCAACGACATTGAAATACAATAATGGCATTGTGCCACTGACTTTTTCTTTTTCTAAAGAGATTGAACCGATGCCGTCTTCAACCAAAAAATAGGTTTCTGTCATCTTTTGGAATTTCCATCCAAAAAGACTTCCGTAGAAGTCGACTGCAGTTTTAATGTCTGCGGCCGGAATGCTAAAGTGAACAAGGGTTCCAATCGACATAAACGGTGAAATTGTCAGTTCGCTAAAGCTTGGTCAAGGTCTTCGGTATTGACGACGTAAATTAAATTTCCACCGGCCATGATAAAACGGCTAGCTTTTACGTCATTTCGAAATTCGCCTTGTTAGGATTGGAGTGCGTAACAGTGTCCTTGAAATGATAGAGTTGAAATGAATCTGATCTTCCAAAGCGACGATTAGAATTCGCTTACTGTTCCAAATTAATATCTTTTTTAATAG
>CAYPZY010000257.1:0-4805 GCA_964415155.1 uncultured Bdellovibrionales bacterium | reverse complement strand
GGCTTACACCATCGTCGAAGCAGAGACTCATGAAGAGGCCGCGAAACTTTTTGTTAAGCATCCTCACTTCGAAATATTTCCTGGCGACTCCATCGAAATTATGGAATGCTTGCCGTTACCAAATCTGAAGTAGGTTTTATGAAAGTTAAAAATTGCGAATGTTGTTATATGCCGATGGAAAAAGATCCCAAAGAAAGTGGCTCTGATCGCTATTGCAGTTACTGCTTTGTGAATGGAAAATTAATTGCCGAGAGCATGTCGTTTAAAGATTTTAAACAACAATCTTACGAGGGAATGTTGAAATTAGGAATGGGCCGCCTTAAGGCGTGGTTCTTTTCGCAATTTATTGGTATGGCCCCTTATTGGAAAACTCGTAAGTAAAAAATCTAGCTCTCTGCTTTCGGTGTGAAGCTAAAGCGACATTTCGCAGAACCTTTAAGCATGCACTCCTCATGATTTACTTTCGCGGTGAGCAAGGACTCCAACAACTCGGTATCGAAATCACAAACCTCAGGATGTTCCTTAGCTAAGTGATGATACACGCAATTGCGGGCTTCGAGCGCTCGTGGTGAATCCGTGGCAACGCGAGCTTCGTAATGCAGACTTTGCATGACACTGACAACTTCAGGAAGTTTTTCTTCCAGCGAATTTCCTTTGAGAGAAATTTGTTTAGCCACAGATCGCGCCACCGTTTTTAAGAATGAAGATAGTCCGCTCGCACCTTGTTCGCCTTTGATCGCACCCAATAGCACTTCAGAAAACCACGAGTACTGTTTGGGAAAAAGATCGCGACCGGCATTCGACAAACAATAACGGCGCGAAGGTCGGCCGCGTGTTTCGCGAACGCCTGCTGTTCGCACGTAATCATTTAAACTTGTCATGTGTTGATCGACGGCATTGCGGCTGATTTTTAAGTCGTCGGCAATTTCATCAAACGTTAAACCGTCTGCCGAATTTAGTAGCAAGCGCAATAATTTTTGTTGAGTAGGCCCTAGGCTTGTTAACATAATATGTCCTCAATGACAGAAATTAATCTAATATTAACCAATCATTTCAATCTTATCCCATAACATTATTGCAAAAGCAAATAGGCAGGCGTACGATTTTTTTAATTTATTCTTGAAGGAGGATATTAATGTTTAATTTAACAAAATTTTTTGTCGTTGCAGCACTTGGATTGTTGGGACAAGCCAGTTTTGCACAAACGGAACCGGCAGCTGCGCCTGCTCCAACTGATCCACAAATTGCTCACATTGTTGTGACTGCCAACACCATTGATGTGGATGCGGGAAAGTTGGCGCAAAAAGAATCTAAAAATAAAGAGATTCGTGATTTTGCAAAACTGATGGTGACAGATCACATGGCCGTCAACAAGCAAGCGACAACTCTTGCCAAAAAATTAAAAGTAACACCCGAAGATAATGAAACAAGTAAAGCTCTTAAAAAAGGAGCTGAAGAAAACGTCGCTAATCTTAAAAAGTTGAAAGGTGCCGACTTTGATAAAGCGTATGCTGACCACGAAGTTGCGTACCATCAACAAGTGTTGGACGCGATCGACAAAGCTTTAATTCCCAATGCCAAGAATGCGGAACTTAAAGCCTTGTTAGAAAAAACGCGCCCAGCGATTGCAGCGCATTTGGAGCACGCTAAAAAGGTGCAACTTGCGCTCAATAAGTAGTTTCGTCGTATTACCCCTTCTTGGAGCTAGCCTGTCGTGGGCTGGCTCCAAGACTCATACTGTGCATATTCAAAACATGCAGTTTGAACCGGCAACTTTAAGTGTGGGTGTCGGTGACACGATTGTTTGGCAGAATGAAGATTTAGTTCCTCACACAGCCACCGCCAAAGGTGAATTTGATTCAAAGCAACTCGAACCAAATAAATCGTTTAAATGGATTGTGAAGAAAAAAGGTCAATTCGACTACGTCTGTAGCTTCCACCCGACGATGAAAGCCCAAATTCAGTCGAAGTAATTGGACCAAATCCTGCAAATAGAACCGCTTTTAGCTATAAATGAACTCTTTTGTTATAAGCGGGTTTTTGTGACAAACTTTGTCTCTCCACTCCTAAAATTGGCGATTTCCATTGGTATTTTACTGTCTTCCTCGCTGAGCTTGGCGGACCTAAAATGCGGCGACTTGTTTTTACGGCGCCACTCTCTTGTTAAATACTTCGATAATTTTAGTATTCAGGAGTTGGAAATTGTTTATCTTGAGCGAGTTGTTCCTGCGGAGCAATTGATAAAAAGAAAGTTAAATTTAATAGAATGGGCAGCACTGGATAAGGCGCATTGGGTAGGCGGTATCGGTAAAGATGGAAATCCCGCTCAGGTCGGAAATTATACCCTTGAACAAAATGCCGAGAAAGCACGAATCCTTAGAAAGGCTGGCTTTAGTAAAGAAGAAACGAAAATGCTTATGCAAGCGGGCATCGTTGGTCTTCTTGATGCTTTTTCCAATTATAATAATGAAACTCTCAATGCGGCTCGCAGACTAGGACGAGGCGAGTCGTTTGGTGAGGCTCTTCGCGATGCGAGTCGTTGGATTGAGGGCGCCACCATCTTGACCGATGCCGATACAGCATTGAACGCGCGACGCAACGGACAAATGCTTTCTGGTAACTATGGTGGTGCTTTTGTGACGGAAGTGATTCGTAAAGGATTTTCTTCGCGAGACACAGAAAGTGAACCAACTCGTTCTGAATCTCCCTCTTATCCTCTACAAGGTATCAATCATTCAGCGGTCGTTTATCAGATTCCGGTCGAATCCATAAATGAAGCTAAAAAACTTATGGAAAATGTAGAAAGCGATCAAGCCGCTGTCGATAAAATTGAAAAAATACAGAAGGCTGATGTCCTATCGGCTGTAGCTAAAGTGTTTTTTGCCAAGGCAGAATCGGTTGAATTTTCGCAAGCGTTGTTTAAGTTTATCGAGAAAGCCAATATCGAACAAATTAAGATCTTAATGCGCGAAGCACTTATAAAGCCGCAATGGATAAAAAACGAGTCCGCAATGTTGGCGGTGGCCCAACGCCTGATGGATCTAAATGGCCATTTTGAGGTCGTTCAAACCATCGCCCTTAACGCACAAGTTGCCGAAATGCCGAAAGTGTTAGATTTGGTTTTTAGTTATTCATTGGGTACTAAAAGACTTCTTCTTTCTTTTACTGAAAGAGTTATGCCACTGCTTTCAAAAGTAACTGCGGCTAAGTATGTTAGTAAACTCCTGGACGAAAATCAAAAAAACCCCAATGGAAATTTAGTTGCCCAGATCGAGGCTGCGTTCACCAATTCCAATCTCAAAGAAAACGAGGAATTGATTCGACGACTTTTAAATGAATGCGATCAGACGCAACTTCTAGACATACGATCTCGCCAGCGCTCTGGCTCGCCTAATAAGGTTATTGAAGAGATAGTGAATCGAAAATTTTTCGAACCCGCTCGGGCAAAATTTAACGAGGCCTTGGACAAACTTAATCAGGAACTCGAGCTTCTGAAAGGGATGTCATCTCCCATTGAAGAGAATGCTGCGGTAAATTCGATCAGCAAAATCTTAGCTTTTTACAGTGCAGCCGAAATGCAAGTTGAGGAAGTAGATATCGTAGACAGTCAGCCGCACAAAGAAATGAAAGTCACTTTGAAAAAGATTTCAACAATGTTAACCCGAACCGAAATTACTGTTGTAGGTTTGTTCGGGTTTAAAAAGAAAGTGAATATCGTAAAAAAACAGGACGGTCGGATCGTCCCGTTTAATACTTGGTTTTAATTAAACGTTACTTCTTACAAATAAAGTCAATTTGACCCAAAGTAGAAGAGGAAAGAAACGCTTCGGTTTTAGGGCCGTAATTAATTCCAACGTTAGTGCCTTGATTTTCAGAGGTGTACTTTTCGCAAGGGATATAACCATTACAAGAAATCTTTCTCATTGGGAGGTTGAGAAGAAGTGCTCTGTCTTGGTTAAGACGATCCTTCTGAGTAACATTGAGATAGACCTGACCAAACTGGTCTTTGCTAAGGCTAAGGTATTTACCGCCATCTAAAACGACAGCACCGTTATCAGTTTCTTGGCAGGATAAAAATCTATTAGGCATATCATTCACAGAATTTGCAAATGCGTTGGCAGATAGAGCTAATATCATAAGAGTAATCATTTTTTTCATTTCTTGTTCTCCATTTTTGTTGCGGATGTATAGCTTTTTATACTGAGGATTTCTAGATTAATTTGTGACGGACGTAGATTTTTCACGGCGTATCACGACCATATTGGCATTTATGAACTCGACTAGGTAATGAATCCGAGTATCGTGGCGAGTAAGGGGCGTTTTCCCTTGAAAAATTCGGACTAAAACGATTTAATCGCTAGATGCCGATAGACGTAAGCACCGCCGCCAAAAACGCTGTTTTGGTTGGAATCCATCTACCTACAATGACTCCGCAAGATCTCGAAGGATCACTTGCTGAACTGGCGCGTTTAGTAACGACCTTAGGTTATAACGTGGTGGGCACTCTTTCGCAAAAACGCGGATCGGAACGTGACGCCAATGTTTTAGGAGATGGGAAACTTTTGGAGCTCGCAAAGTGGACTGGTGGTAGCGGCGTCGTTGCTCCAATGGTGAAGCGAAAAAAGACGAAAGCAGAACTTCGTCAAGAGCAAGAAGAAGCGGAGAAACTTGATCCCGACGACACCCAAAATGTTGATATTGAAGAGGTTGATACAACTGACACGATAGAAACTCTCTCACGAGAAGAGGAACCTTCAGCTAAAGCCGACATCGTTATTTTTGATTGCGATTTAACGCCCTCGCAA
>CAYPZY010000256.1:0-4862 GCA_964415155.1 uncultured Bdellovibrionales bacterium | reverse complement strand
CCGATTAGTAGCTGCCAAAATAACAACACCTTCGGAGGAGTCAAAACCATCCATTTCTGCAAGTAACTGGTTAAGTGTTTGTTCCTTCTCGTCATGCCCGCCGCCAGAGAGAGAGTTAAACCCCCGTGACTTACCAAGAGCGTCGATTTCGTCGATAAATAAGATGCAAGGAGCACTTGCTCGCGTCTGTTGAAAAAGATCACGCACACGGGCGGCGCCTAAGCCCACAAAGAGCTCGACAAATTCGGAACCATTAATAGAGAAGAACGGAACTTTGGCCTCACCCGCCACCGCTTTAGCGAGGAGTGTCTTGCCAGTACCGGGAGGTCCGACGAGTAGAATTCCCTTGGGCGCTCTACCTCCGAGACGGGTGAAGCGCTTTGGTTCCTGTAAAAAATTAATTATCTCTTGTAACTCTTCCTTCGCTTCTTCGACACCTGCGACATCGTTAAATGTCGTATCCACATTTTTTTCCATGTAGACCTTGGCTTTTGCTTTGGTTAAAGACAAAAGCCCGCTAGGACCGCGATCCATGCCTCTTAACATATACGACCAAATGAAGTAGAAAATCATGATGGGAATAATCCAACTTAAGACGCCCAGCCAAGGCGAGGCCGGTTTTTCACCTTTAAAACTAATATTTTTGCTTTGCAATTTTTCGACGAGCTTATCATCCGGAACGGGGGACGTAGAAAAATAATTTTGTCCCTCTTGATTGCGCTCTTTGAATTTGCCAGTAATGGAAGAAGTTCCAATAATGACATCGGTTATTTTATTTTGCTCGATGTATTCTAAAAAGTCGCTGTAACTTACAGTGGCGACATTCTTTTTGTTAAACCAAAAATCCTGCATTAAAATGGCAAACACGACAGCCAGAAATAACCAGGTCCAATTCATTTTAGTCGGTGGTTTTGCTATCGCTTCTTTTTTATCTTTTGGCATGGGTAAAAGCGCCCTTTGTTTAGTGACAAAATTTCTCGGGAACTTACCTCTTAGAGTGAATATTAGTCTCTGAAGAGATAAATTCTAATTTAACAAGGTTATTGCAAGTTCTGGGCTTAAAGGGCAGCGGCAGTTTTAGTGCCGAAAATACTATCAAAGGTGAAAATAACGCCAATACCGGCGGTAATACCAACTGAGTTGGCGAGCATGTCATTGCTGGAAAATTTAGGATCCGATGCCTCTTTAACGGCGCCAATAGCCAGAGTCGTGGCGGCACCATAGAGAATGGACTGCCATTTTGAAAACTGCATTCGGCGGTAAAGATCGGTAAAGGTGAGAGTTAAGCCGTAACTTGCTAACATGTGGAGTTGCTTATCCGTACTGCTAAAACTAAATGTGTCTTCATCGGCAGAGTGAGCGGGGCTAATAAACCCTACAAAAAGCAAAATGTAGATAAGTTTTTTCATATAAAAAGTTTTTCAAAAACCCAGAAGTTGTTCAAGTTCTTTTTGCAAAAAAGGTCCACTTCCGTTACATCATCGCTATGCCTTTAAAGTCTGCATTTACCACTCACATTTATCATGTTCATTTGGGAAAAACCTTAATTCCTGATCTACTTGATGATTCCTATCGAATCCAGGCAGCTGACAACGAGGGTTTGAAATGGAGCAAAAAAAACTATTTTGCAGGCTACACTTCCTACGGTTCTTTGAGCCAAGTTCACCAGTTATCGTCAACATTTGGTAATTTGCAAAAAAAGATCGACAGGCATGTTTTGAATTTTGCGAAAAAGCTCAAAATGGATTTATCGAAAAATCGAATGTGGATGGATACCTGTTGGATAAACATAATGGGTAAGGGTTCATTTCATACGGGCCATATTCACCCATTGTCATTTATTAGCGGTACCTACTACGTATCGGTCCCCAAAGGTGCCTCGACTATAAAATTTGAAGATCCTCGAGCCAACCTGTTTATGACTAGCCCACCACGACCTGGTCTGAATTTAGAGATTTCTCCGAAAGCGGGGGATCTTGTTTTATTTGAAAGCTGGCTGAGACACGAAGTTCCAGCAAATAGCTCTAGTGACGATCGTGTCAGCGTTAGTTTCAATTACAACTGGGAATAATTATTTGCACTTTTCCATGAACTTTTCGTCGTAATAATCACCGACGCCGCCAAGATTCTGCAAATTGGTATAACCGAGCTCCTGCATTGCCTTAATTACTTTTCCCGCTCTGCCACCTACGGTACAGTAAAATGCCATTGGTTTATTTTTATCGGGATTTAATTTTTGGAATTGATCGAGAGCCTTGGGTGACTTGGCAAGAATATCCTCAATGGAGATCAGATGTGCCCCTTTTACGTAACCCTGACAGGCTTCTTGTCGAACATCAATCACCAGAGAACCCCGAGAAATGAGCGAGGTTGCTTCCTCGACCATCGGCTTTCCTTTTCTCAGCCCGTTCGAACGAACGTATCTGCTTCCCAAAATAACGAGCGCAAAAGCAATTCCGGCAACTAAAATGAAACGCATAAAATCTCCTTGGAGAAATCTATAAACTAGACGTACCGATTCTGCAACTCATTAATTATTTGCACGGCGCCCGCATCTACAGGAAAATAACCTTATGACGGCCATTATTTCGAGAGATCAGTTCTTAGCAAAATTAAAATCGCATTCACAACAGGAAACTTACCTAGCAATGTATTCAAGCTTCGTTGGCGGGATTGTGACAGATCCAGCGCTAATGTTGATTCCTATTGATGATCATATTGTACATCGAGGCGATGGAATTTTCGAGGCTTTAAAGTTTCATGAGCGGCGAATATATTTGTGCCAAGAACATTTAGATCGCCTCTACCTTTCAGCGGAGAAGTCTAGTCTAAAAATTCCTTGGGATAAAAACGAAATTAAGAATCTTCTGATAGACACATTAAAAGCAGCAAGAACCGCTGACGCAGGAATTCGCATCTATATTTCGCGCGGCCCTGGAGGATTTTCTCCGAATCCCTATGAAAGCATAGGCACTCAACTTTACATTGTGGTCACTAAAGCGCGGCCGTTAGAAGCCACCAAATATACCTCGGGCGTCAGCGTTGGGGTAAGTAAAATTCCTGTGAAGGAAGGCTTTTTCTCGACTCTTAAAAGTTGCAATTATTTACACAATGTTCTTATGAAAAAAGAGGCGGTTGATAACGGCTGGGACTTCCCAGTGAATATCACGAGTCAGGGTTTTATTGGCGAGGGCGCGACTGAGAATATCGCGTTTATCAGCACAGATGAAAAACTTATAGTGCCGTCTTTTAATTACACGCTTCGAGGTACGACTTTGTTGCGAATGATGGAACTGGCTTCTGACAAAATGGTTGTTCAACAAGATTCAAACATTTCGTTGGCGTCGGCCGAGCAAATGAAAGAAGTTTTATTATTCGGCACGACAATTGGTGTTTTGCCAGTCGTGAAATTTAACGGAAAAACCATTGCTGATGGTAAGCCAGGAAATGTCTGGCGACGCTTTCATGAACTTTACATAAAAGACGTCAACAGTTGCCCCGCGGTTCCTCTTTAATGCCAAAATGATTCATCAACAATTAGGTAGCCCAGTTTACTAGGTTCCATCGCCGTCGGAATCAGCCTTACCTTGCGCGGAGAGAATATACGAATGGCCGGAGGTGATAGTGGCTGACAGATAGTTCTTGGCCACATAGGCTTGGTATTTGTCACGAGAATCATTCTCAATATGAAAAGCGTCGATATTGCGCTTACGTAAACTTTTAATTTGCATGTCGCTGATGCGACTGCCGGCGTGAAGGTATTTTAAGTAACGCTCATTAGACTGTAGATAAAGATAGGCATCAAAATCAATTGTCACATTGGGCGTGATGTTATCGATACTAATTTGTGACATCTTGGGATCAAAAGACGGCTGAATTTCTACCATCTTTTTTTCCATATCAAAAAATGCCATCATCACTTCTTTTCCCCGATGCTGGCACTTAGAAACATAGCGGGCTTTGTGAGAGGTCCACAAGTTGAAATCAACTTCGTCAATTTCAATCGCAAGAGACTTAGTGGTGATACCGTCAAATTTGAGATAGGCGTTTAAACCACCGAGCTTCTGTCGCATGTTATTGATGAGTTGCGGGTCCACGCTCTCCTCATCGCCCATCACGAAAACTAAAAGTCCAGTGAACATGCCGTCAGCGAGAGGAAGAACCGTTAATTTTTTGGTGCGAGTGACAGGTACTGTACTTTCTTGTTGCCCTTCACATGCTGACGAAAGAGTTTTCTCTAGTTCACCGAAGAACTCTTTCTCTTCATCCTTGTAAATGCGATTGAGATTTAAGGAATTCGCGGGCGAGGACTTTAAACGAATTTCGCTGCGGTCCTCTGGCATAATAGTACCCGCAACAAAAGTGCTGCCGATGGCTTCGCTGGCATGGTGAAGTTTCGAGTAAATAAGTGGCCCACTTACCGGCGGTAACAATATATCGTGACCAAACGCACGCAATCTTCGAATGGTATTTTTATCCGTCGTTTCACCAAAGGGCATTACTGGCACACCGAAGCGACCGTTTATAAGTTGTGGGTATTTTACTATTTCCGGAAGGTCTATCGAGAAGCTCACAAAAATGTGATCGAGTTTATTTTCAGAAGCGTACAGAGCCAGTTCATTGAAACTCGCAAAAACTTTGACGATCCAACCTTTCTTTTCTAGATAGCGGCTGATCGGGTGCATGTCACCGGGGCTATTCGCCAAAAAGGCAACATGATACGCTCTTCCTTGATGTGTATCATTATTGGAAACTGGGCTCATCCTACGTTCCTCTTGTAAAACTTTTCGGCGAAAAAAATGAAAAATTTAGGACTTTTAGCAAGGAAAATGGGTTAATTATACTAAGACGTTGTTAAGATC
>CAYPZY010000255.1:0-4863 GCA_964415155.1 uncultured Bdellovibrionales bacterium | reverse complement strand
CCTCGAAAATGCGCTACAGAGCTCTAAAGAATAGAGGAGGGCAATTACTCGCTATAGTGTGGTTTATATCAAGTCTAAGGTGTTTAGGGTTTTGACACCTGCAAACCCAAAAAGAAATTTGAATATTTTAATTTCAGCCCATGAAAGCAGATTAACTCGCCTGATGACAGCAAACTTCACTATACGTGCCCTTTGACACTTTCGTCCGCGGATGCATTAAAGTTTCGTGAAATGATAAGTTCTTTTATAGAATCAATGGAGAAAGTGGTAGATCCATCTCCGTCTGAAGAATTTCATTGTCTTAATATCGATTGGTTTAAAATCGGGAAGTGATTTCGTGCGTACTGAGAGCGGATCGGCCGCTGCCACCGTGGCAGTAACGACCACGGCGGTCTGGACGCCAGTGCTAAAACAGAAAAGCAGGGTTTAAAAGCAAACGGTTCATTGGCATATTTTCATGTCGTAAGAAGTAGGATGCCCCTCACCGCATCCATAGGTCACTTTTAATAAATTTTCAGATTTTTCATAACATACCTTGGACATGTCTTTTTCATTTTTGAAAGCCACGAAATTCTCCTTGAGCTCGCTCACAAAAAAAGTTGCTGCAATTACACCGGATCTAGAAACCGTCAGCAGCAATCGCCCTCCTTCTTTACGAAGTTCCAAAGAAAAATAGGAAACAAGGTCATTATGAAGAAACGCTTTAGATTGTCCTAACTTTACGCCTCCGGAACTGCTTCCCCAGTATAATTCTTCATAGTTATTGTTGGGATAAGACGGGCCTTTGCTTGAGTAACACCCTGAGATGAAATCCAATTCAGAAAGATCATAAGCAGATGCCATGGAGATGAAAATAAAAGACAAAATTGAAGCCAAACCAATCATCCGGTTATTTTAAAACCAACATTCGATTTGATTCAATAACTAATAACTCCAAGAGGCGGAGTAGTCATTAAACTACTAAGAGCGGAGTAATCGGCACTGCCACCGTGGCAGTGAAACCCAGGACTTTATAATTTCTTATCCAACAAAATCTCTTCAGCTTTCTGGAATTGCTCGGGCGGAACATAAATGCGCTCGATACCGCGAGTCTCTTCATACTTCTGAAAAAGATCTGTCATCTTTTCGATGGTTTCAGGTTTTGCTTGGCGATCATAATGATCAACGACGAAAATTCCTGAAGAGGAATCACCGGTAAAACTATAATGATATTTCGATAAACGAGTTTTCGAATTAGAAACGATAACTTTAATGTCGCTGCTTTCCAGTTCTTCTTTCATCTTTTGAACTCGTGAAGTTTTTGCCGTTGTGTGAAATTCGAAAAGAACTCGATAAGGATTTTTGTCAGTTATACGTTTGGCCCACTCATTATCGGCCTCAGCCATATGTTGATAAAGGCCATAGTCATTGCACAACACATACTTATTAATATCCGCTGGCAAATGGTAATCACAATCGTTAGACGTGAGGTAGCGATGAAGCATCTCCTCGTAAATAATGCTTTTGTGATGAAAGTAAACCATCAAGTGCATGTGGTGACGTGAAATCAAAAAATCATCAAAAGTGTAAAGAGCTCGTCGGTTCAAAGCGAGATGCAATTTGTCTTTTTGTCGATAATAGGCAAGATTTGTGAGTAACCAATCGATTTCCACTTTTCCATAATTGATTCCACAAAAATATGCATCACGCTCAAGATAATCCATGCGATCAACATCGAGTTCGGAACTGACTAGCGAGCAAAGTAGCGGTCTAAAATCAACACCGTCTTCAATGAAAAAACCATCATCGCATTCCAGACTGCTATCGATTAAACAGGCGACATGAAAGGGTTTCAGATCAGGAAAATTCTTTTGCATGATTTCCGTTAAAGGAGAATCCGTCAAAAATTTAATAGTGTAATCTTCATGATTGGCTTTAGTTTTGGCATCGTAACCTTTGCCATTTTTACGCTGCTCGTAGGCTGAAACATGGAGATCTTTAAGCAGCGGCATGACCTCTTCACTCGCGTGACTGAGAGGGCCGTGGCCGACGTCATGAAGTAAAGCCGCCAAACGCAGCGTTTGTCGCAGACGCCAGCGAGTATCTGCTTTTTTAAAAGGATAGCCCTTAAAAATATGGTCAAAAGCCAGGCCTGATAAATGACAAACACCGAGGCTATGAAGGAATCGATTGTGCGTCGCGCCGGGAAAGCTATATTCTGATAAACCTAACTGCTTCACAGTACGAAGGCGCTGATAAGCTGCACTATTAATTACAGCAACTTCAGGGTTCGCAACATTGATATTGCCATGTATGGGATCACGAATTTCCATGGTCGCCCACATTAGCATTTGCCTGACAGCTTCGTCACTGACTAAAATGGGCGTGAATTTATTTCGTAATAGTTCATTGGGGGATTCGTGCAGGCCTATTTAGATCTCATGAAACATGTTTTAGATACCGGCAGTCGCAAAGATGACCGCACAGGCACCGGCACCTTAAGCGTTTTTGGCTACCAGATGCGCTTTGATCTGCAAAAAGGTTTTCCACTGGTAACTACAAAAAAGTGTCATTTACGTTCCATCATTCACGAACTTTTGTGGTTTCTAAAAGGCGAGACAAACATCGCCTACTTGAAAGAAAATAACGTGAGTATTTGGGATGAGTGGGCCGATGAAAATGGTGATTTGGGCCCCGTCTACGGATCACAGTGGCGTTCATGGCATACCGCTGACGGCAGAGTCATCGACCAAATTACTAACGTCATCGAGGAAATTAAAACCAACCCCAATTCACGACGCATGCTTGTGGTCGCTTTCAACCCTGGTGAAATCGAAAAAATGGCGCTTCCTCCCTGTCATGCTTTCTTTCAGTTTAATGTTCGCGATGGCAAGCTTTCGTGTCAGCTCTATCAAAGAAGTGCCGATATCTTTTTAGGAGTTCCCTTCAATATCGCTAGCTACGCCTTGTTAACGATGATGGTGGCGCAAGTTTGCGGATTAGCACCGGGTGAATTCATTCACACCTTTGGTGATGCTCATTTATACTCAAATCATTTGGAACAAGCCCGTCTACAGTTAAGCCGTGAGCCGCGACCGCTACCACGTATGTCGATTAATCCCGCTATTAAAAATATTTTCGATTTTAAATACGAAGACTTTCAATTGCTGGATTATAATCCGCACCCCGCTATTAAGGCTGAAGTTTCAGTATGATTTTGTCTCATATCGCTGCCATGGGTGATAACCGCGTGATTGGCAACCAAGGTGATTTGCCATGGTCCATTCCTGAAGATATGAAATACTTCATGGAGAAAACTCGTGATCACATCATCATCATGGGTCGTAAAACTTTTGAAACTTTGGATAAACCGCTCCCAAAACGTTTTACCATTATCATCACTCGCCAAAAAAACTATGACGGCAAAGGCTGCGTGGTCGTACCAGATTTTACAGCAGCGGTTGAAGCCGCTAGTAAGGAACTTGCCAGATCAGGATACAAATGGCCTGAGGAAATTTTTATTTGTGGCGGTGGCGAAATCTATAAAGAGTCTTTACCTGTAGTTGACAGAATTTATCTGACGCATATTAAAAAGTCGTTTCCTGGCGATGCCTTCTATCCAGAATTTAATTTGCGCGAATTCAAAGAACTATCACGCGTCGATCGTAGCGAGCCAGTTCCTTTTTCATTTTTAGTTTACGAACGAATTTAATCTAATTTTTTGCGACTAAAGACAAGATCCACAGAATGGCCCTCGGGGATCTCTTTAAAAATTTCAGCGATGCCCACTTCCTGCAAAGTAGAATTTTTTACGAGGTGAAATTTAAAGCCATCATTGGCAAAGTCGTTGAGCATTTGCGTGGGATCATTGCCAGCTTTCTTAATATTGGTCGGCCAAAATTCTGAGAGAACAATGATGTTGGGATTTTGCGCGAAAACGTCCTTCATTCCGCGAAAAACGTAAGGCTCATAGCCCTGAACATCGATTTTCACAAAATCGATATTCTTATCGGTGATCAAGTCATCGATGCGTTTTACATCAACAGTAACGTATTTACGATCTCCATTACCTTGAGAATAGAGTTGATGATCGCCAGCATTGTCGGCACTTAAAAAGAGTTTAAGTTGCGCATTTTCTTCACCCACCGCACATGCGAAAAGTTGGACTGACGTAGAATTATTATTGAGCAACGAGTTAGCTCGAAACAAATCAACGTTCGAAGGTTCGGGTTCGATGGAATAAACTTTGCCGGCTTTACATGATGATAAAAGAAAATTAGTCCAATAACCGATATTGGCACCGATATCGATACAACGAGCGCCCGGTTTTAAAAGCTTCTTCATTATCTGACCAAGTTCGGGATCATAATTTCCATGCTTAAGGATGTACTTTGAAACTCCCCAACCGTCTTGCAGATCAAGATACATTTGGAAATTGGCGACAGATTTTTGAATGAATCGCGGACCGACAGTCTTCATAATTTTTCTACCGATAGAATGTTGAGATAACTTTCTAGTGATAGAATTGTCTTTCCACGAGGCATGCATGCCGGAACCATATCGCCAAAGGCGTGCGAAAGTAAAGTACTTACATCCTTTTGTCTTTTTTATCGGCTTCCGGAGCTACAGGAAAGGATGGTATGAGCCAGGCTTTTTGTTTCTGACAGACGTTTTTCTTTAGATTGTGCATTCTATTGGCATCATAACCATGAACATCAGTTTTGCGGCCGCGCAAATAGCCTTTTTTAGGGTCCCACTTACTATCTTGGAAAAAGTAATGAGCTGCGATTTCACAGACATACTTACCACCAAAATAGTCCGTGCGCTCAAGTCTCACTTTTCTATCTGCCAAAGTCGAACTTTCTTCTCCTACGCTCGGCGGAT